>JAUWHT010000169.1 GCA_030605745.1 Pirellulales bacterium
AGATTTACAAGGACCAGCGAATAGCCAAGGACAACATCGTCTGGAAAGCACCCAAAGAGAAGATCAATCCCTGGGATGCCGAGTGGAACGTGCTGCTGGACAGCATCCGCAACGACAAGCCGCAGAACGAGACCCGCCGCGCGGCCGAGTCGAACCTCGCGGACCTGATGGGCCGGGCGGCCGTTCACTCCGGGAAGATGATCACCTGGGACGAAGCGATGGCGTCGAACTTCCAGTTCTGTCCGAATATCGATAGCATGGACTACGATACCCCCCCGCCGGTCCAGGCCGACGCGCAGGGCCGCTACCCGGTGCCCATCCCCGGCGTGTGGTCGGAGATTTGAGCCCTTCGGACAGGAAAACGGTAAACAGGTTGTTACGCAACAGGTTTATCACGGTAACGCTTCGACTGGTTGCCGTTTAGCCGCCGGGCTTGCCCGGCGCGTTGTTTGAGAGCCAATTTGTTCCAGGGCGAACGCGCCGGGCAAGCCCGGCGGCTAAACGGTCTACTGCTGCAACGAATACAGCACGACGTTCAGCGCGATCCGGGCGGCGTCCTGGCGGGTGTAGCCGCGGCACTCGAGCGAGTCGTGCTTCTCCAACGCGCAGCTTATGTCGTAGCGCGAAAAGACTACTCCCCAGCGGTCGTCGAACCGGATGCCTTCCAGCTCGGGCGGGACCTTGCGCAGCGTGGCCTTCAAGGGACCAGCGTCGCTGGGCCGTTGCGGGTCGCGGCGCGTGACTGTCTTCAGGTCGAAGCCACCGTAGGTGGGCGTCAACAGCGGGTCGTCGGCCGGGATCGGCTCCAGCTTGCGATCGAGAAAAATGGCGGTCATCTCCCGGCGGAACGATTCGGTAAACGCCCGGCTGGCACAGATCGAATCGGCAAACAGCATCCCGCCACGCTCGATGAAGGTCTTCAGGCGCTCCCGCTCGGTACCGGTCAACCGGAACCGGTTCCGCCCGTGCATGAAGACCAAGTGGTAATCGAACAGTGCCTTGTCGGTCAGATCGAGCAGTTCTTGGCGTGCGGCGGTACGGATTTTCAACTGGCTGCCGGCCGTTTCCAGCAGGTTCACCAGCGCCCGGGGCGCCGCGTTGCATCCACCGGGATGGCGAAGCTTGGCGATGCGCAGCCGGCCCCGATCGAACGGGTCGCTTGGCCGGCGCTCGGCCGGCGTGCGGAAGCTGAGTTCCTTGCCCTTCAGTTCGCGATTAGTTGCATAAGCCAGCACGTTGATGCCGATCGCCAAAGCAGCATCTACCTGGGCCCGGACCGCGGGAGTGAACTCCTGGCCGCGGCCGCTGCGCGACAACTCCCAAAGGCACGAAAGCGACGGCCGTGCGCCCTCGGGCGGATCGACCGGGGAATAGACCACGCTGGTGCGGCAGCCGAACTCGACTGCCCAAAGCGGCCGGAGCTGCTCCGGGTCTACCCGCTCTTCCGCGTGCCAGATCGGATGGTTCAGGTCCAACAGCCGCAGCCGGTATTCCGGCTCGGGAAACACTTGTTTCATCAACTCGCGGAACCCGGCGTCGAACTCTGACCCGCCACAGTAGCCTTCAGCAAACAGGAACCCGCCGCGGTCCAGATAATCGCGTAGCTTTTCGGCCAACTGCCGCCGCGCGGCGGCGGAGTCCGGCAGCGGGCTGCGGCTGCCGCAAAGGTAGAGCACCGGCGCCTGTAGCAAGTCTTCGACTGTGGCCGCCTGAAGGTCGACCACCTGCCAGGTCATATCAAAACCCCAGCGTGATTCGATAAACCAGGTAAGGTTATCCACGTCGCTGCGATGCCGGTTCCAGTCGTTGTCGGCGCCGTGTTTGAGTTTCGCCAGCAGCACGGGCCGGCGCCCCTTCGACAAGAACAGCAGGGCCAGACTGGTGGCGATCAGCGGATCGTTCTCAGCATGTCCGACGCCCTTGAAGAAGCCCGACAGGCGGTCCTGCTTGCGCACCAGGTAATCGCAACCTTCGCGGTACCAGTCGTGTCCGCCGATCAGCCGCCGGGCAGTCAGCCGTCCGACCCGTTCGACGCCGTAGAGATAATACAGCAGCCACCGCCGGTCGCCGGGGTTTCCGGTCACCGAAAAGTTGCGTCCGAGCCATTGCATAGCCCGCTCGATCCGGTCATTCTCCGCGTCGCCCTGGACGCAGCACTGGATCCGCTCGCCGACGGCCTTGGCGTCGGACTGGCCGACCTTATCGGCGGTGATCGCCAGCGAGGCGATCCCAGCGCAGGTCATGCTTCCGGTGCCGGGCTGTCCCTTGAAGTATCCCCAGGAGCCGTCGACGTTCTGGCAGCCTTCCCAATAGGCCGTGGCCAGTCGCCAGGTTTGGCCGCTGACCTTTACGCCCGTGCGTTCGGCTTCGTGCAGTGCCAGCAGTGCAAACTGTGAGTTTGAGTTATCGCCGTTGCCCGGGGAGGTTCGGCCGGAGTATGTCCAGGCCCCCTTTTTCGGCCCGTCGGGGACCTGGATGCCTTCCAGGTATTTCACGTTGCGGCTGATGGCCAGCAGGTCGGTCTTTACTGCGGCCTTGCAGAAGACCATGGTTTGCAGTGCGACCGCGTATGTGGTTTTCGGCCTGATGCCGCGGAGTTTTGTCAGCGCCCGTTGGATGTGCTCGTCCCCCGGCTCGGCGCCGGCGTTGAGCAGTGCGAGTGTGCACAGTGCGGTGACCCCGCCCGGCTGTTGGCCGTATCCTCGCCAGGAGCCGTCGGCCCGTTGTTGCTGTTTCAGATATGCAACTGCCTTGTTGATGGCCCCGCGGACCTGCTCGGGCGAGATATCCGCCCGCACAATCGATACAAATTGTCCAGTCAGGACCCCGACCAACAGGGCCACGGCAATCGGCCGGTTCATCTTCGGTCTCCCTGTCCTACAGCGGCCGCATAGTCACCACACGTGTATTAGAATTCGGCAGTTAGGCAAATCAAAGTTCAATTTTGGCTTTGTTCCACGCATCATCATCCCCCGGCCGGATTATCCGTCTGAAATTCGATACTCGCAAGTGTTTTTTTGATAACCAGTTAGGTCGGTTCGTGCTTGGGGGGTATGGGTCTGAAACCGGGCGAAAATCGGGCCGGTTTTCGCGTCGCAAGTAGTTGCCGGCAAACGACTTGCGAATTGTTGGACAGTGGTTTTCCAACAATTCATTGGGTGTCTAGGCAACTTTGCGTCCTAACTTGTTATCGGCAAACGACTTGCAAACAGAAATCTACGCCCAAAATTGACGCCCCAAGGCACACCTTCCCCATGCACGCCATATAAGGCGCGTTGCACTTTTGACAGCACGTAGGACTCACGTCGCCGGGCGTTTTGCTCTTGGATTTCAGAGCAACGGCGGTCCGGACGTTACGGACCTACCACGGCGTACTGCCTGTGCCGTCCACTTCGCCTTCGGTTGACCGATTTCCTACGGTCCGCGAAGTAAGGCCGACCATCACGCCAGTCACGGTGTAAGTGCCGGTGACCACGGCTAAACCAGGTCGGCCCTCCGGCACCGGTCTTATTGTGGCCTGTATGACGGCCCTCGGCCTTACCACAAGATCAGTCCAACAGTTCCAGGCTGGCCACCACACCATGGAAAGGCGGGCAGGGTGGAGAAAACAGTCTTTCTCTGCCCGGACTGCAAGACCGACCCGCTGCCGATGGAGTTACGCCTTCTTCGGCCACGTTGCCGGCCATAGGGGCCCGATTGGACTTCGGGTTGCCGCCCGAACACCGGCCAAGATAGCAAAACCATGTACAAATGTCAAGTGGTACTTTTAGCCGTCGGCTATCAGCTTTCAGCTATCAGTTTTCAGTTCTCAGCTATCCGGGTACGCCAATCCGTGTACAATATGAGGTACAATAGAGGTGGAAAGGAGCATCGACGATGACCCGAGAAAAAGTGCTCGAAACGCTGCGTCGGCACGAAGCCGAACTGCGGGAGCGGTTCGGCCTGAAGTCGCTGGCCCTGTTCGGCTCGGTGGCCCGGCAGGAAGCCGCCGAAACCAGCGACATGGACCT
>JAUWHT010000200.1 GCA_030605745.1 Pirellulales bacterium
GTTGCAGGGCCAACTCGACCACATCGGCGTCGTTTTCACCCATGCCGACTAGCCCGCCGCTACAGATTTCAAGCCCCGCGTCGCGGACCGCCCGTAGCGTGTCCAGCCGGTCCTGGTAGGTATGCGTCGTGCAGATTCGCGGATAGAACCGCCGGCTGGTGTTCAGATTGTGGTTGATCCGGTCCACGCCGCAGGCCCTGAGCCGGGCCGCCTGCTCGCGGGTGAGAAACCCCGGCGAGAGGCAGACCGCCAGATTGTACTTGGCCTTGATCTGGGGGACGATCTGGATGATCGTATCGAGTTCCTGTCGGCTTGGTCGCCGGCCGGAGACAACGGTGCAGTAGGTTTTGGCCTTTCGCTGGGCGGCGATTCGGGCACCGTCGAGTATCTCTTCCGCGCTAAGCAGGCTGTACTTGGGGATGTCGGCCTTAGAGACGCTCGATTGTGAGCAATAGCCGCAATCCTCGCCGCAGCGGCCACTCTTGGCGTTGATTAGGAAGTTCAAGTGCACCCGGTTGCCGAACCAGCGGTACCGCACGCGGTAGGCAGCAGCCAGCACGTCGAGCAGTTCCTCGTCGCCGGATTGCAGCACGGCTAGCCCTTCGGCCTCGCCGAGGCGGTGGCCGGCAAGCACCCGCTCGGCCAGCTCGTGCCAGCAGCCGCGGGAATCAGTGGCGTCAAGAAGCGGATCGTTTTTCATCGGATTCGTACGCGGTGATCTTTGCTTCGTGCTTTAGCGTTAGCGCGATGTCGTCCAGGCCGTTCAGCAGGCAATGCCGACGGAAGTCGTCCATCTCGAAGGAAAGCGATAGCCCGTGCTGGTCGGTGATCGTGCGGCGCTCCAGATCGACCAAGAGTTGGTACCCGATGTGTTCCGCTGTCCGAGCGAACAGGTTCTCCACGGTCGGCTCGTCGAGCTTGATCGGCAACATGCTGTTCTTAAAGCAGTTGTTGTAGAAGATGTCGCCGAAGCTCGGCGCGATGATCACGCGGAACCCGTAGTCCCCGAGCGCCCAGGCGGCATGTTCGCGGCTGGATCCGCAGCCGAAGTTGCGCCGCGCCAGCAGGATACTTGCCCCGGCGTATTCAGGCAGGTTCAACTCGAACTCGGGATTTTCTGAACCGTCGTCGAGAAACCGCCAATCGAAGAACAGGAACCGGCCGAAACCGGTCCGCTCGATCCGCTTGAGAAACTGCTTGGGAATAATCTGGTCGGTATCGACGTCGGAGCGGTTCATCCGCAGGATCAGGCCGGTGTGTTGCGTAAAGGGTCGCATAGGCGGAGTCCTATATCTGAGCTTCGTTTAGCCCCGGCGTCTACGCCGGGGAAGCACGCCGCGTAGACGCGGCGGCTAAACAGTTTGTGAAATGGCCGGCCACGGCGGTTGCGGCGGCGGTGGTGGGCGAGACCAGGTGTGTGCGGCCGCCTTTGCCCTGGCGGCCCTCGAAATTGCGGTTGCTGGTGGATGCACACCTCTGGCCCGGCTCGAGCCGGTCGGGGTTCATCGCCAGGCACATGCTGCAGCCGGACTCGCGCCATTGGAATCCCGCTTCGGTAAAGATTTTGTCAAGCCCCTCGGCCTCGGCCTGTCGCTTGACTGGTCGGCTGCCGGGCACGACCATGGCCTCGACGTGGTCAGCCACACGATGTCCGCGGACTACGGCTGCGGCCGCCCGCAGGTCCTCGATCCGACCGTTGGTGCAGGAGCCGATGAATACCCGGTCTACCGCCAGCGACGTGATCGGCGTGCCCGGAGTCAAGCCCATGTACTCAAGGGCCCTGGCAACTGTCTTGCGTTCGGCCGGGTCGTCGAACTCATCGGGGTCGGGGACCCGCCCGCCGATATCGGTCACCTGGCCCGGGTTGGTTCCCCAGGTGACTTGCGGCCGGACGTTGGTGGCGTGGAACACCTCGACGCGATCGTAGCGGGCACCTTCGTCGGACGGCAATTGTCTCCATCGCTCGACGGTCACGTCAAAATCTCGGTCTTTCGGTGCGAACTCCCGGTCTCGCAGGTACTCGAAGGTCGTCTCGTCCGGCGCGATCATTCCGGCCCGGGCGCCGGCCTCGATCGACATGTTGCAGACCGTCATCCGCTGTTCCATGCTCAGCGAGCGGATCGCCTCGCCGGTGTATTCAATGCCGTAGCCGGTTCCGC
>JAUWHT010000383.1 GCA_030605745.1 Pirellulales bacterium
GGAACATTTTACTATCGTCTGACCAACCGAGGAAATCATGTGATCACTACCGCACTCAAGCTACGAGAAATCACCATTCTCGCCCTGGCCACCTAAATCTTTGCTGTCAAAACAAGCTTTTACGAGTTTGTAATACAGATGAACACGGATTATCAGTGTTCATCCGTGTTCATCCGTGGTTTCATCTACTGACCACCGGCTTGTTCCAAGATCCAGCGGATCACATCGGCGTTGCGAATGATTCGTTTTCCGTCGGCCAGCCGGGTGCCGAGCTCGTCCAGGGCCAGGAAGAGCCGGCGGAGCGTGATCCCCTGCTTGAGCGAGAGTTGCGCCTCGACGTGGCGGGTGATGTGATAGCGCTGGTCCCGTACTTCATCGATCGGCACGTGGCCGAGCGGCAACTCGGCCAGGACGGTCCTGATTTCCGCTTTCGGCTTTCCGCTTTCGGTTTTCAGTATTTGCTCCGCTGGCTCGGTTTGCTCGGCGGCAGGGGCGTAGGTGGCCAGGTAACCGTGAGGATCCTCGGTCTGGCGGGCCCGTTTGATCAGCTCGTCGATCGAGCAGCCGGCCGATTCGGGAGTGATCCCAAGCCGGTTGGCTTCCTCGCGGAGTTGCTTTAGTGTCGGTGGTTTGGTTTCGGTGGCGGTCATAAATGATCCTTTCGGTTGCGGCAGCGGCCAGTTCGAATAGGAAGCTGCCGTCATTGCACGGGCTACGGCATTTGAACCTCTATCGTTCGGTAACAAGGTACGGTCGGCCATCGGGTGTGGTTAGCGGTTGTTTGGTTTGTGGTTGGGCCGGTTTGGCGGCGGCCGGTTTTGGTGTGCCGATCAGCCGCACGCCGCAAAGGTGGCCGGCGGCACAGGCGTTGTAGATCGCGTCGAGGTAGTGGTTCGCTCGGCTGGCCGTCACCCACTTGATGACGGTACCCTTGCCGGGCTTGAACTCCTCGATGGGTTTCTCGGCCGTCATGTGCTTGCTGAACGTGACGTGCTCGGTGTTGGTTGCATGGTAGAGGCTCAGCGCGCCGGGTTCGCCTGCCGGCATACTCAGACGCTGGTGGACCCAGGTCTTCCAATGGTCGGAGTTCACTTCGACCTTGAAGACTCGCTCATTGGGGACCCATGCGATGTGGTACTCTTCGCCGATAAATTTTATTTCCGTGCCGGTTCGTTTCGGCTTCGTGTAGTACTGCTGTTTGTACCGCTGAGAGTGGCCGCGGCCGAAGGCCGGCCGGAACCGGCGGCCGGACTCCTTTTCGCGGACGAACGCATAAACCACGGGCGTCTGATAGGCGGCGTCGATGAACACCTGGTCGGGGATGCGCGGCTGGCTGTTGTCTTGCCAGGTCCAACCGGTAAAGACCTTGTCGCGGAAGTCGCGCAGCGCCGCCAGAATTGCTCGCTCCTCGCCCAGGTCGTCGCTGGCGATCTCGATTGTGCCGTAGTCGGCCACGTGGCCGCTGCCGTCTTCCCGCCAGGCGACGGCAACCCACCAGCCGACCCGCTTGCCCAGGTCCAGGCCGACCGTAAAGTACTTCGTGTCCTCGGGCACCAGACCCTTGGGACAATCACGGCGGAACCGCCTGCGGACTTCCTGGGCATCGAGCGGCGTGATTTCCCACTCGGGCGGCTGATAGGGGAGACACCAGACGAACTGCCGCATTTCGCGTTCGGCGTTGTCTTCGTTGGGCGCCCGGGCGGCGTTCCATTCGTCGACGCCCAGGTCGCCGGGCGTTACCAGCAGGTTGTTTACGGCCGACCAGCGGAAGCCCAAGACGTTGGTGGCCGGCCTTTCGCCGCGGACCCGGCCGCCGCGAGTGATTGTCTGGCCGCGATGCAGCAAGCGGCCGCCGGCGTTGGCCTCGATGCGCTGCTGGTCGGTCCAGGCGGCGCCGCAGGCGGGACAGCAGAAGTGGGTCTTCTCGCGGGCTTCGATTTCCGACTGGGCGTCCTGCCAGCCGTGTAAGTGCTCGCGTTCCGGCGAGACGTACCGGCGGCAGTGCGGGCAGGGCAACACGATCCGGCTCTGCGTGCCGGCGTTGTAACGTTGCCAGGTGTGGCCCTTCTCGATCGAGACGGTGCACTCCTTGTAGATCATCCGGCGATCGCCGTAGGCCCGGGTGCGGCCCTGAAGCTGCTTGATTTTGTCGGCCTCGCGGCTGGTGCTGCCGGCTTCGTCCATGCCGTCGGTTTCGGTGATGATAACCACCCGTGCCGTGGGTCCTGCGCGGGATTTATCGCCGCCACCACCAGACATGAACAGGAGCGTGGTGCCGTTTTGGAATTTGATCGACCGGCCGGTGCTGACCGAACCACCGCGGCAGCCTGGGCCGCTGGCGGGCAACTGGTCGCTGTACCGCGAGTGGCGGATCACGGGCTCGATATTGACGGCCCACTTTTCGTCGGCCATCGACATGTGCGGCACACCGCAGATCACCGACTCGCGGACCTCGAACAGGTGGTAAATAATCGGCACGACGAAACACAAGAGGCTCTTGCCGGTTTGCGTGGGGCCGGTGGAGACTATTTCGTTGTAGAGGCCGCTGTTGACCTCATCGAGCCAGAGGCCGGCATACGGCAATCGCCCAGCTTGAAAGCGCAGGTTGGCGAAGGGACCGTCGGGCAGGATGATTTCCTGCTCGGCGAACTGGCGCATGGTGCGCAGCCGTGGTACACGCGATTGTTCGGCCGCCCAGGTCCATTCTTCAGCGGCCGGGTTGGTCGGTTGCAGTACCATCGGCAGGGCCGTCATCAGGGCCAAAGTGGTGTTGTAAGGTATCAATCGCATTGACTATCGCCTCGTCGAGGATATTGTGGGCACCTGAGCCATATTGGCGCTGCAAGGTTTCGCCGGCGCGGCGGAGGATCGGTATGAATAGTGCGAGTCCGGCATGGACGTCCTTGCGCGGGATCCACTCGCCAAGATCACGTTTGTAAGCCAGTTCTTCACGTTTTGCTTTCGCAATCCGGTACCGCTCCAAGGCTGGGCTGGTCTTGCCGGCGAGTGCGGGATCTTCGTCGTCCGGTCCGGCCAGTTTGCGGGCGTTGGCGGCCAGGAAATCATGCAACCACTCGACCACGGCCGGCAAGTCGATCGTCGCGCCGCCGATCGGCAGTCCGTACCTGGCCGACTGCTCGTTGAGCACCTTGACCTGGCGGCCGGACCACTCCCGCCAGTCCTTCTTGCGGATCGTGCGGTAGTGCTCGCGCCGCAGCTCCTCGTCGCGAGCCTTTTCGTACCGCCGCAGTGCGGCACGTTCCTCGCGAGTCGGGGTTTCGCCGCGCTTCTGCTTTTCCAGCGCGGCAGCCGCCAGGCTGTGGTCGATCTTCTCGGACGCTGAGCGTGTCGGCTTGCTGGCACGTGCTTTCGCCATTCCATTGCGGGTTGCATGGTGCTATGATGTCCGAACTGGTCGGTATTTCGCACGAAACGCACGCAGAATCCCAGGTCCCGAGCCGCTGGCACCGATTACTTACTCTGACATTCGCCCGGCGTGCAAAAAAAAGGGTCTTCCGGTTTTAGGTGCAGAACGCTAGCCCGGATTATTCATCGTGTGGCACGCCCAGAACGTAGTGATGGGCGTGTTCTGCGTATACCACGCCCTTCGCTGCGCTCAGGGACGTGCCACCCTGGCTCGCCCCGTT
>JAUWHT010000005.1 GCA_030605745.1 Pirellulales bacterium
CGGTCAGATCGGCTGCCGCTTTGCGGCTGTTCAGCAAGCGTGGCCTCCATGCTCGCCATGCTTTACACGAATCCGCCTCCCACGGCCAGACCAAATTGCCACGATTTCACCCTCCCCAGACGGGTTCGGCGAATGTTTACAGGCCTATCGACGCAACCTCTGTCATCATAACACTTTATGCCCCCCCCGAGGGGTGCCCGGTTCGCCAATTCCGAATTTTTGATCTTGACCAACAGTTTACGGATGACTACACTTTGTTGTGCTAGCAGTGGTTGCTGGCACGCGGTTGGGTGGTCCGTGCGAAACCCGCAAACCTCGCCCGTGCTGAGTATACCTCTCCTGATCTTCATCATAATCAAACTTTCCAGATTTGCAAGAGTCCGCCTAACCGATTATCTCGGGTCCTGGCAATTTGGCATCGATAGGCGCGGAATCAGCCATTATGTGGGGGGCGGACCGGCTCGGACGTGGCGTAGTGTTCCTGCTTTTCCCCAAAAATGTGTGGGTTTCTGCCCAAGCCAGCGAACATGCCCCTCAATGGCGGTGTGTGCGTGTAGTTTAGCCGGGTACGAACTGGCGAAGCATAAAGCCGCGACCGTTGGTCGCGCCCAGCGGTTCTGAGGAAACCGCGTGATCGATTGCTCAACCGCGACCACCGGTCGCGGCTTTATGGGGCGCGACCACCGGTCGCGGTTTTATTGGGTGACAGCCGCTACACGGTTTTGAGGTGTTCCACCCGCGCGATGCCGGCGGCGCCGATGTAGCCGGCGTCGCCGCCGAGGCTGGCGTAGTCGATCACGATTCGCTCGGCCAGCAGGGCGAACGCCCGGCGGTCGACTTCTTCCTTGATCCGCGCGAGGAACCGCCGGCCCAGCTCGGTGTCGTTTCCACCGAAGGTCATGGCCCCGCCAAGCAGCACGCCGTTGGGGTCGATCGTGTGCATCAGGTTGACGACGCCCACGCCCAAGTAGCGTGCGGTTTCCAGGATCATCTGAAGCGAAAGCTCATCACCCGCCTCGGCCTCGGCGGCCAGCAGCTTGGGCGTCAACTCGGCGCCGGCGGCCAGCCGCTCGCAGAGCGAGCTGGCGCGGCCCGCTTCCAGTGCTTCCTCGGTGCGTTTGATCAGCGCGGTGGCGCTGGCGTATGCTTCGAGGTGTCCGGGCTGACCGCAGCCGCAGACCCGTGCGTCGTCGGAGTCGTTGATTACGATGTGGCCGCACTCGGCGCCGTGGCTGTTTTCGCCGTAGATGGACAGATCTCCGATGATGATCCCGCAGCCGATACCGGTGCCCAGGGTAAACAGCACCATGCTACGGAATTCGCGTCCGGAGCCGACCCAGTATTCTCCGTAAGCAGCGGCCGCGGCGTCGTTGGCAAAGGCCACCGGAAGGCCGCAGTAGTGGCTCACCCGGCCGCGGATAGGGAAATTCTCCCAGCCCTTGAAGTTCACCGGCTGGATCAGCATTCCGGCAGGGATATCCATGGTGCCGGGCGAGCCGAGGCCTACCCGGGCGATTGCCGAGGGTGTGAGCCCCGCGTCGGCGGCCGCTTGCTTGACCGCGGCCCCCATCCGGCCAGCGGCATCCTCCGGGCCCCTATCGACCTGGGTGGGGATACTCAGCCAGGAGAGCGGTCGGCCCAGATCGTCGACCACCCCGACCTTGATATTGGTCCCCCCCAGATCGAGCCCCACGAAAAACGGCGCCTGGGCTTCTTCGAGCGATATGAAGTGACGCGTCTTGGACATCACGTAACCATTGTAAATTTTCCACAAGCAAAAGCCATAGCTGCATTCTCGTTTAGCCGCCGGGCTTGCCCGGCGCGTTTGTATAATTGATACTGGCCAGTGCGCCGGGCAAGCCCGGCGGCTAAACGGATTTAAACTCGTTCCCACGCTCCACGGGGACACACCCGCGGGACGTTGTCCCCCGGCTATTGGCAAATGAGTACTTCACAGTATAGGTAGTGCTAGCACCGCAGGCAATCGCAATGCCCAAATTGCGCTTGCGTCAAACGGCCATTCTGGAGAAAATGCCGCACCCACCAAAAACCTAAGGGTGACACGGAGGTTGCCCGCACGCTTCATCCCGCCCAAGCGTTGCGTGCCGGCTATTGCTAGCGGAGGGAACCGATGGTCTCGTTGCAAGTGGCCCTGGCCGCGCTGGCGTTGTCTGTTGCCGGCGAAACAGCGTTCTACGACTTCCATGCCGACTGGTGCGGCCCGTGTCGGGCGATGGCACCCATGGTCGACGAGTTGGCCAGGCTGGGCTACCCGGTCAAAAAGGTCAACATCGATCAGAATCCGGACCTGGCCGCAAAGTACGCCGTGCGGAGCATCCCCTGTTTCGTGATGGTGGTCGACGGCCGCGAAGTGGATCGAGTGGTCGGTGGAACCACGTTTAGCCGACTCGAGCGGATGTGCAAACTGGCCTCGACGCGGCAGCCGAACCCTCAGCCACCGCCGCCGACCGCACCGACATCCACCACCGACCGGCAGCTTGCAACCGGTACCTGGACTCCGCGGCCCGCGACGGCGAGCGTGGCCGATGCCGGGCTAATCGCCGCCAGCGTTCGCTTGCGGATCGAGGACCCCAACGGCCATTCGTGCGGGTCGGGAACCATCATTGATGCCCGCGACGGCGAAGCCCTGGTACTGACCTGCGGCCATATCTTCCGCGACTCGGCCGGCAAAGGACGGATCGAGGCAGACCTGTTCGGGGTGAATGACAAAGTCATTCGTCATTTGGCTCGCGTCCCAGGTCGGTTGATCTCGTACGACCTGGAGCGCGACGTGGGACTGATCGCCATTCGCACGTCCGGCCCGATGGTCGCCGCCCGAGTGGCTCCGCCCGGATACCAGGTCGAACAAGGCAACCCGGTCGTCAGCACCGGCTGCAACCACGGAAACTCACCCTCAGCAGAACACAGCCGGGTGATGTCGCTGGACAGGTTCCTGGGGCCGCCCAACCTGCAAGTGGCCGGCCAGTCGGTAGAGGGTCGTAGCGGCGGCGGATTGTTCTCCCGCGACGGGCTGGTGATCGGCGTTTGCAACGCGGCCGACCCGAGCGATAACCAGGCGCTCTATGCCGCACTCGGGGCGATCCACGCCGAGTTGGACGAAGTGGGCCTGTCGCACATCTACAAGTCGCCTGGTGAGGCGCCGGCGTCGCAGCCGGCCAGCCCGGCACCCCGGACGGCGTTGGTAGCGGTCGATCCGCCGGTGATGCCCAAGCGGATGCCACCAGTGGCGGATCCCCGCTCGAAGACCGAATCCCCGCTGCGGCCGGTCTCCGCTCCACTGCGTCCTGCGGAGCAGGCCGCGCTGGACGAGATCCGCCAGAGATTGCATGAGGGGGCTGAGGTGATCTGCGTCGTGCGATCCCGCCGCGACCCGATGGCCAAGAGCGAAATTATCGTGCTGGACAAGGCCTCGCCCGACTTCTTGCAGCAACTCGCCGCCGAAGCCGGCTCCCACCACTCGCGGCGCTTGACTTCGCTGGAGATTCCGCGCAAGTGCCCGGCGGCCTCTACACGTCGCTGATCAGCTTGTCGTAGAACTCGACGTAATTGTCGCGCTGGTCGCCGGCCCGGGCGGCGATGGCAGTACGGGGGTGCTGGTTGAGTTGGCCGGTGATATTGTATTGGACGTGCGGGCCCCACTCGACCTCTCGGCTGAGCGGCAGCAGGCGCTCTTGCAGCACCCGGTAGATTGGGCGGATCTTGAACTTAGGGTTGCGCAGGAAGCCGAGCAGCAATTCCATCGGGCAGTTACCCGCTCCCCGGCCCAGGCCGAGCATCGACGCGTCGGCCCGGTTCGCACCGTGGATGATCGCCTCGATCGTGTTGGCAAAGGCCAACTGCTGGTTGTTGTGCGCGTGGATGCCCACCTCCTTGCCGGTGTCCTTGCCGTACTCGAAGTACTTTTTGACCAGGATTTCGACCTGCTCGCTGTACATCGATCCCCAACTGTCGACCACCACTAGGACGCCGGCGGGTGTTTCGGCCAGGCTTTCCAGGGCCTGGTCGACCTCCTTTTCCTGGGCCGCGGCGACCGCCATCAGGTTGGCCGACACCTCATAGCCCTTCTCGGCCGCGTCGTTGATCATATCGACCGCTTCGGAGGTCTGGTGGATGTAGAACGCCACGCGGATCATGTCCAACACACTGTCCTTCTTAGGCAACACGTCGGTCTGCCAGTCGGCCTTGCCGGCGTCGGCCATCACACAAAGTTTCAGCGGCGTATCGTTCTCGCCCACAATCCGCCGGATGTCTTCCTCGTCGCAATGCTTCCAGGGGCCGAACTTGTCCTTGGGAAACTGCTTTTTTGAGGCCTTATACCCGATCTCCATGTAGTCCAGTCCGGATTTCACGCACGTCTCGTAAATAGCCTTGACAAATCCGTCGTCGAACTTGTGGTCGTTGACCAGGCCACCGTCCCGAATCGTGCAATCCAGGACCTTCAACTCGGGCCGATAAGTAATCCACGGTGCGGTCACGGTAGGCTCCTTCATATTGAAACTCACATCTTATCTATTCTCCCACGCAAAAGCCGACTTGTCAACGCCCCCCCCGCGGGAGTGATTGTTGTACTGGCCACTCCGAGCAAGTATACTATGCTGTGTTGTTCATCTGTCACCTTCCCAAAGACAAGGAGTCCTGCCATGTGTACCCCTGAACACGATCGTGATTGTATGACCCGGCCTCACTGCTGCCCCTGTTGCGACCACTCGGAAACCGTCGCCGGCGGGTTGACCCGGCGTGGATTCCTGGGAGGCGTTGGCACTGCCGCAGTGGGCGGTGTGGCGCTGAGTGGCCTGTCCTGGTCAATGCTCTCGGCCGCCGAACCAGACG
>JAUWHT010000067.1 GCA_030605745.1 Pirellulales bacterium
AGCACCATTGTGCTGGTTGCTCCGATCTTTCCTTGCCATCGCCAGCCTCCTTGCACTGCTAGCACATTTAGGCGCAACAGGAGAGGCAATAGCATAACAACCCCGCTATTTCTTGCCAACATCATGAGGCACTACCGAAGAATCCGACCGCGTGGAAATCAATTTGGACGCCGGCGGCGAACCGATGTACTGCGTTTCCGATCCTTTTGACGGCAGTTGGCTGTTCAAGAGACAACTGCCCTTGTGGTGGTATTCTTCGCCTGCCTTTTTCAAGCATGATTTCACGCCCATCAGCACCGCCACCGGCGACGTCAACCAGAATCTTATCGCTTACGCCGACCGGACCGGCGCCTATCTGGTTACCGTCGAAGGCGACAAGCTGACGGGCAAGCAGCAACTCAACGAGCAGTATCGCCAGCAGCTTGCCGGTGATGCGCCCGATTTGGGCGACGCGTGCATCGAGTCGTACGGCCTGAAACCGAAGAAGTTTCTCAAGCCGCTCTTAGAGCAGTACGGCGACTTGATCTATTCGTTCAAGATGTTTTATCCCAACGGCGGCCCGTTCGGATTCGTGGACGTGGCGACCGGCCAGGTCGACGTCTATTTCGCCGTGAAGCAACCTTACGTCGACGTATTTTCCGGGCTGGATATCGCGGTGAAGTCCGGCGCAGTCGTCAGCGACTTCGACGGCAACCCGTTTAAGTTGGAAACCGATAACTGTCAAACCCAGTATGACGTTATCGCCAGCCGGAATCAGAAGATTCACGATCAGGTGCTGGAAAAGCTAGGGGCTAGGGATTAGGGATTAGGGGCTAGGGGAGTTGACTGTAAGGATCGAGCCCCGAGTTCCCTGTTTCCAAGGCGTATTACGTTTTCCGAACGCTAGCGTTTTCAATCAAAACAAATGAGAGGACCAAACAAAAATGGCTGATGTAATCAAACTATCGGAACTTTCCCCGGACCAGGTGCCGGAGAAGCTCAAGGCCGATTATTACTTCGATTTCGACGCTCACCCCTTTGCTCACAGTTCGCTTCTGACTGAAGCGAAGTCGGTGATCGACGTGTTGGGCAAGATCGGCGGATACGCCAAATCCTGGCTAGCCGCCAAGATTGACCAGATGGGCAAATCGGGCGCCGTCAAGGTGCTCACCGAGAAGGACTTTCCGAACCGCGGCACGGGCTGCTTCCGGGCACTGGTCGCCGAAGGCGCACAGTTCGACCCCTCCTATTATGTGGGCAGCCCCTCGGCAGACGGCCCCGGCACCATCTGCCTGGATAAAGGCGCGCGGTGGATTGGGGCCGTTGCGTACCTGAACGAGGGAGATATTTTCATCGGCGCCGACACGCTGGTGGAGCCGGGCGTGGGTATTAAGGGGCCCACCATTATCATGGAAGCCAACGAGATCAGGCAGGGGTCCTATTTTCGCGGCAACGTGATTGTGGGCTCCAACTCGGGTGGGACGGCCTTCCGGGGCGAGTTGAAGAACGTGGTGATGATGAACGACGCCAACTTCCCGCACCCGTCCTATTTGGGCGACAGCATCTGCGGCTTCTCCACTCATTTCGGCAACCAGGTCACCGCAGCCAACTTGGGCATCTTCCAAGGGCTGCGCGAGCGCGCCAAGCGGACAAACGTCGTGATTTCCGTTGATGGCCGGCGTTACGACCTGGGATTGGTGAAGATGGGTGTCGTCATGGGCGACCTTGCCCAGATCGGCTGTAGCAGCGTTGTCGCGCCGGGAACGCTGATCGGCCCGAACTGTGTGGCCTACGGGCTGTGTAATATCGATCGCGGACTGTACGACGCCGGCACGCTGTTCAAGAACAAGGCAATCGGCGCCAACGTGATCGAGTTGGGCACCGTGGACCCGAGCCGAGTCTGACATAGGTCGTTGACGTTTCCGATAGTCGTTTAGCCGCCGGGCTTGCCCGGCGCGTTTGCGTTTGAGCGTATTGATGCCAGCCAACGCGCCGGGCAAGCCCGATTTTCCGCAGGTTGGTGTAACGGCTAAGTAGAGTAGTTGTTTGATTGGGTTAGAGTCTATCGTTGTAACTTCTGCGCGCCGTGCGCGCATCTTGTACAGTACTTGTTCACCACACTAT
>JAUWHT010000092.1 GCA_030605745.1 Pirellulales bacterium
AGCACCATTGTGCTGGTTGCTCCGATCTTTCCTTGCCATCGCCAGCCTCCTTGCACTGCTAGCACATTTAGGCGCAACAGGAGAGGCAATAGCATAACAACCCCGCTATTTCTTGCCAACATCATGAGGCACTACCGAAAATTGATAATTGCAAATTGAAAATTGACGGAGGGGTTGACGCTGTGGACACAAATTTTCAATTTGCAATCTAACCTTATGTGGACCTACATCCTCCGCCGCCTGCTGGTGATGATCCCGACGCTGTTCGGGGTGACGGTGGTGTCGTTCTGCATTATGCAATTGGCGCCGGGCGACCCGATGGACAATCTGGGGGCGGCCGGGCTATCGAGCGAGTCGGGCCAGACACGCGAGGCGTACCTGATCCGCAAGCGGGACCTGAAGCTCGACAAGCCGCTGCTTCTGAACTTCAACTACTTCCGCGACTACTCGGGAAAGGTCCGCATCGCCGCCTACTACTTGGGGCGAACAAAGGCCGAGGTCATCGCCGACCTGGCCGACCTGGCCGAGCACCCGGACAAACTGCAAAATGCCGCCCGGCTCAAGTTCCTCCGCTCGCTCGGCATCGAAGATTTCCAGCAACGGCTGGAGGACCCCCGGCAGCGCGACCAGTTGGCCCGGGCGATCCGCGGCGATCAGGACCAGGGGCTGATGGGCGGCGGGTTGGTGCGGGTATTTTGCGAGGACGCCGGCGTGCACGGCGTGCCGCCGGCGATCGACATCCTTCGGTCTGACCAGGCCGGGCTACAGGAAAAGATCGGCGCGATTCGCGCCCTGAACTACATGGTGGTCGATCCGTTTGCCTACACCTACTCCCACGATCCGTCGCCACGGGAAACACCGCTGGTCATGGCGGTCTGGAAGACGTGGTGGGAGCGTGCCGAGCCGACGTTTCCCAAGCTGGACGCAAAGCGCCGCAAGGCCGTCCGCAAGCGGTTCCAGGCCATCGTTGCGTCCGGCTCGCGAACCGAGCTGTTCGCAGGGCTGGATTACTTCGATCCGGCCAAACTCGAACCATTCCAGCGGGCCGACATGCGGTTTTTTGTCGAGAAGCTGTTGGGCGCATCGGACCTCCAGGAGAAGATCGTCGCCTCGCTGGGTCTGCGGCTGTACCTGGGCAAGGTCCTGCTGACGGACGTTCCGCCCCAAGCCATAAAGCCGCGACCGTCGGTCGCGACCACCAAAAAGCCGCGACCGTCGGTCGCGACCACCGAAAAAACGCGACCACCGGTCGCGGCTTTATGCGATGTCGCCGAGAACTGGCTTGTCTACTTCAACCTCCATCGAAAGCGGTACCAGCCGAGCGTTTTGGCCAAGACCTGGTACATCGTGTCCGACACCCAGTACGCCAACATGTTCTGGCGTCTGCTTACCTTCAATTTCGGCCGCACGACGCTGAAGACCCGCGAGCCGGTCGGACAGAAAATCCTCGCCGCGGTTCTGGTCTCCGCCCCGCTTATGGTCCTGGCCCAACTGATGATCTACTTCGTGGCCGTGCCGCTGGGGATCATCTGCGCGGTGAACCGGGGTAACTGGATCGACCGGCTGATTTCGCTCAAGCTGTTTTTGCTGTACTCGATTCCGCCGTTTGTGGCCGGGATGTTGTTCCTGTTGTTCTTCTGCTACGGCGACTACCTGCGGCTGTTCCCCATGGAGGGCCTGCACTCCGACGGTGCCGAAGACTACGGACTGCTGCGGTACTCGATCGACTACCTGTGGCACATCATCCTGCCGGTGGCCTGCCTGTCGCTGTTCAGCCTGGCGGGCATGGCCATGTACTCGCGCACGAGTATGCTCGACGTGATCGGCCAGGACTACATCCGCACTGCCAGGGCAAAGGGACTCTCGGAAGAGAAGGTGATACTCAAGCACGGGCTGCGGAACTCGCTGATCCCGATTATTACGCTGTTTTCCAACCTGCTGCCAGCGATGCTCGGCGGCAGCGTGCTGATCGAGGTCATCTTCGGCATTCCCGGCATGGGCACGCTCAGTTGGGCGTCGATCGAGCAGAAGGATTTTCCGACGTTGATGGCCCTGATCTACATCGACGCCATCGTGGTAATGCTGAGCATCCTGATGACCGACATGCTGTACGTGCTGGTCGATCCGCGGATCAGCTTCGAAGCACAAGGAAGCGCCGCATGATCCATAGCGAAGCCTACCTGGACATCGTCTGGCGGCAGTTCAAAAAGAACCGCTTTGCGACCGGTGCGCTGTGCGTGCTGTGCCCGCTGTTCCTGATGGCCATCTTTGCGCCGCTTATTGCATCGGACCAGCCGCTGGTGTTCCACGACGGCGACCAGACGCTTTACCCCTGGTTTCGGGCGTTGTTCAATCCGGACGAGGTGGTCGACTTTGCGTTCAACATGTCGCTGGTGGGGTTTTTCCCTTGGGTGGCGATTGCCCTGGGCCTGAACTGGTTCTGGAAGCGTCGCGAGGTACCGGGCCGGCGGCGCGTCTTCCGCATCGCCGCACTGTACGTTGCGATTATTATCCTGCTGATCGGTCTGTTCTCATTCCCCCAATGCCGGCCCGACAACAAGTACCGCGCACGGACCTTTACCGAGGAGCAGTTCCAAGCGGAAGGCAACAAGGATGCGCTCTACGTGCCGATCCCCTTCGGCCCCACCGAGCAAGACCTGGGCGCAATCTTTCGGCCGCCGATGTTCGTTACCGAAAAGTCGCAGTGGAAAGACGCCAACGACGGCTTCCCGCACCTGCTGGGAACCGACGATACGGGCAGCGATGTTCTGGTGCGAATGATCTACGGCACGCGAATCTCGCTAACCGTGGGGTTCGTGGCCGTGGGCATCTATATCACCATCGGCGTGATCGTCGGGGCGATCGCCGGGTATTTTGGCGGCCTGGTCGACATCTGCATCTCGCGGATCATCGAGATCGTGCTGCTGTTCCCCTCGTTCTTTCTGATCCTCACGCTGGTGGCCCTGATCGGACCGAGCATCTACATCATCATGGTGGTGATCGGCGTTACCGGCTGGCCGACGATGGCCCGGCTTATCCGCGGCGAGGTGCTCAAGCAGCGGTCGATTGACTACGTGGCGGCGGCCCGGGCGCTGGGCTCTTCGCACGCGCGGATCATTTTCCGTCATATTTTGCCAAACGCGCTCTCGCCGGCGCTGGTTGCCGCCCCGTTCGGCATCGCCGGGGCGATCATCACCGAGGCCGGCCTGAGCCTGCTGGGATTCGGCGTGCAGCCGCCCGCACCAAGCTGGGGGACCCTGCTGCAGCTTGGCAGCGGAAACTACACTTACTGGTGGCTGGTCCTGGTGCCCTCGCTGGCAATGTTTTTCACAGTAACCATATTCAACCTCGTCGGCAGCGGACTGCGTGACGCGATGGACCCCAGACTGAGGATGTAGATTGCAAATTGACAATTGCAAAATGCAAATTGGCATCCAGCAACGTCGGTTCCTCTTCCGGCAATTTTCAATTTTCAATTTTCATACTTGAGATCTGAAATCCCATGCCCGATCCGCTAATCACTATCGACAATCTGAAAACCTACTTCTACACCGACGACGGTGTGGTCAAGGCGGTTGACGATGTCTCGCTGGCGATCCCCAAGGGGAAGACGTTGGGGTTGGTGGGCGAATCGGGTTGTGGAAAATCGGTGACTGCATTGTCGCTGATTCGGCTGATCGCATTGCCCGGCCGGATCGCCGGAGGCCGGATCACCATGCACGAGGACGGCCGGCCGAAGGTGCTCACCGAGCTTCCGGAGTCCGAGATGCGCAAGGTCCGCGGGGCGGACATCTCGATGATCTTCCAGGAGCCGATGACCTCGCTGAACCCGGTGTTTACTATCGGCTCGCAGATCGTCGAGGCGATCCGGCTGCACCAGCGGGTGGGCGCGGCGGAGGCCCGACGCCGGGCAATCGAAATGCTCGGAACGGTCAAGATCCCCGAGCCGCAGAAGCGCGTCACCGAGTACCCGCACCAGTTCTCCGGCGGGATGCGGCAACGGGCGATGATCGCCATGGCACTAAGCTGCAATCCGCGGTTGCTGATCGCCGATGAGCCGACCACCGCCTTGGACGTGACCATCCAGGCCCAGATTCTCGATCTGCTGCGGAAGCTGCAGGCGGACGTGGGCATGTCGATCCTGATTATCACCCACGACCTGGGAATTATGGCCGAGATGGCCGACCAGGTGGCCGTGATGTACGCCTCGAAGGTGGTCGAGTACGCGGCGGTCGAGGAGCTGTTCGGCAGCCCGCTGCACCCGTACACCCACGGGCTGTTCCGCTCGCGGCCGGCACTGGGCGGACCAAAGGGCGAGAAGCTGGAAACGATCGAGGGAATGGTTCCCAGCCCGTTGCATTTTCCCGCCGGGTGCAAGTTCCATCCCCGCTGCCCTCACAAACAGCCGCGTTGCGAAACCGAGGAACCCGAGCTGCGCGAAATCCGGCCCGGCCACCAGGTCAGATGTCATTTACAAGGGGCTCGGGGCTCGGGACGCGGGGCTGGAGGACTGGCTTGAACACCCCGAGCCCCGAGTCCCGAGCCCCCGATTTGCGGACAGTCGGCATAACCCCTGGACAACCCCCTGCTGCACGGGGGCGACCTGC
>JAUWHT010000247.1 GCA_030605745.1 Pirellulales bacterium
CGGCACCATTGGGCTGGTTGCTCCGATCTTTCCTTGCCATCGCCAGCCTCCTCGCACTGCTGCTAGCACATTTAGGCGCAACAGGGGAGGCAATAGCATAACAACCCCGCTATTTCTTGCCAACATCATGAGGCACTACCAATACTTTACTTTAAGAGATTTCTTTTCTGCTGGGCGTTCGTCCGACTGGAGCAGATCGGTGTTGACCGATGGGTGAGACCGCCTCGAGCAGCCGAACATCGCAAGGGCCGCCGATCCCCGGGGAAGCTGGGGGGTTGTGCAGCGGGGGCCCCTCATCGCATACTGATCAGCCCGGGCCCTTGCAGGACGATCAACCGACGATCATTTCCAATCGTCCGCCAATGCCCGCTGGGGTAATCTCCGGTCCGGCCCATCGAATCTTGCAGGGCAAGATCATGCCGGGTGACCGGCTGGGGCATTATGAGTTGCTGCAATATGTTGGTGGGGGTGGGATGGGCCGAGTGTTCCGGGCAATCGACACGCGGCTGGCGAGAACCGTTGCCCTGAAAATCCTCCCACCCGATCAGGCAGTCGACGAAGAGACACTGCTGCGGTTCCAGAACGAGGCCCAATCGGCCGCCCGGCTCGATCACCCGAATATTGCCCGGGTTCACTACGTGGGCGAGGACAAGGGCCTACACTACATCGTCTTCGAGTTCATCGAAGGGGTCAACGTGCGGGCCCTGGTCGAGCGGAAGGGATCGCTGCCGCTGGCCGAGGCGGTTAGCTACACGCTCCAGGTGGCCGAGGCACTGACCCATGCGGCCGGCCGCGAGGTCGTGCATCGCGACGTCAAGCCGTCGAACGTACTGATCACGCCGGCCGGGTACGTGAAGCTGATCGACATGGGGCTGGCCCGGCTGCGGCGGGAGGGCACTTCGGCGGCCGACCTGACGGCCAGTGGGGTAACGCTGGGTACCTTCGACTATATTTCGCCCGAACAGGCCCGCGATCCCCGCAATGCCGATGTCCGCAGCGACATTTACTCGCTAGGGTGCACGTTTTTCTACATGCTTGCCGGCCGGCCGCCGTTCCCGGAAGGCACGGTCCTGCAAAAGCTCTTGCAGCACCAGGGCGACCAGCCGCCGGACGTGCGGCAGTTTCGACCGGAGTTACCCGAGGACGCGGCCCGTATCGTGCGAAAAATGCTGGCCAAGGACCCGCGCCATCGCTATCGGGATCCGGCCGAACTGGTCGAAGACCTTCTGGTGCTGGCAGAGCATGTGGGCCTGCGTCCGGGCGGACCGGGCGGCGGGGTTTGGGTTGTACCACGGGAGTCGAAGGCTTCATTTCTTCAGCGGCATCTACCCTGGATCGCCCCGATCGCCGTGCTGGTGTGCATTGTGCTGCTGCTGGACTTCTTCTGGTCTTCCTCGGGCAGCCGGGTGACGGGGCCGCCGGAGTTGCTGGGCGGGCCGGAAGAGCTAATCGGCAAGTTGCCCGAGCCGACGGACATTGCGGCGTCGATCGCCCTGGGAACTAAGCCGGCCGGTCCGCCTGGTTCGACGCCGAAGGGCGATGCGTCGGACCAATCGATATTGCCCGACGCGGCGACCGCGGCAGGTGCCACGGCAGCAACGGAATCGCACGCTGACCCTGCCACCGACCGCGAGCACCAAGACGCGGAACCACCAGCCGCCCATCGGCCCGATGGTCTGACCGAAACAAACCTGCTGAAACGGCTTCTCGCCGGCCGTTCCGGTACCGACGGGCTTGGGCTCGCCACGGCGGGTGGCGGCCTGTCGCCCGCTGACCCGACTTCGCCGATGCTCGGCATGGCTGCCGATGGCGAGCCTTCTTCAGGTGGTCTGACCGGCGCGGCCACCGAGCTGCCCAACACTGGGCCCATTGCCGAACCGGTGCGGCCACAGGCCGGCTTGCTGGTGGTCAATGAGCGGACCGAAGGCGAAAACGAGTTTCCTACACTCGGCGCCGCGTGTAGTGCGGCCATCAACGGCGACGTGATCGAATTACGCTACAACGGTAGCCGCGAAGAGCAGCCAATCAAATTGGCCAACTTGAAGATCACGATTCGAGCCGGCGAGAAGTTCCACCCGGTGGTCGTCTTTCGGCCCACCGAGATGGACCCCGTGAAGTATCCGCGCAGCATGTTCACCCTGACCGCCGGTCGGCTGACGCTGATCAATCTGGCATTGGAGCTACACGTCCCCCGGGAACTCCCCGCCGAGAGTTGGTCGCTGTTCGAGACCCGGGGGGGCCAGACAATCCGGCTGGAGAAATGCCGGCTCTCGATCCGGAACGCCTCCGAAAGCCTGATGGCCTACCATCAGGATGTCGCCTTCTTCCGCGCCAAGTCGGCCCCGGGCGCCGAGGTGGTGATCGGAGACGATAACTCCGCGGCGGCACCATTGGCAACGATCGATCTGCTCGATTGTGTCGCCCGGGGCGAGGCGGTCTTGGTCCGCTCCGAGCATAACCAGCCGGTCCACTTGGTTTGGGACAACGGACTGCTGGTTACGACCGAGCAACTGCTCTCGGCCTGCAACGGCCAGGACGCCTTGCAGCCTGGTGGTGTGCTCCAGATCGACCTGAAGCATGTAACTGCCCTGCTTCACGGCGGACTTTGTCTGACGACCTTCGATTCGCACCCATTGCATACCAAGATCCGCTGCGCTGACAGTATCCTGGTCGGAGCAGCCGGCGCGCCGCTGATCGAGCAGGTGGGCGCCGAAGATGCGGACGACCTTCGCCGGCAGATTACCTTCGCCGGTGACCGAAATTTCTACAAGGACTTCGACACCTTCTGGATCATCCGCAACCCGGGCCAGGATGCCCCGCTGGAATCGATGGACTTCAATGCCTGGCGGGCACACTGGGGCTCGGAGGCCGAGAATCTGCCGAAATTGGACCAGGTCAGCTTCAAGAGGTTACCCGATGCAGACCGCCCACTGCACTCCCACACGCCGGCCGACTATCTGCTGAGCGATAGTAAGGCAACACCCAACAATCCAGCGCTGGGCGCCGCCAGCGACGGCAGCAACGCCGGAATGCAGCCCGATCGGTTGCCCCAATGGTGGCGAATGTAAACGGATTTTGGGAAAGCTGGGCAAGATTGGCTGGCCGGCAGAAACAATCTTTGTGAGCCGTGCATAGTTGATGATGTAAGATGTCCCATCAAGGAGAAGTTCCTATGCAAGTAGACGTTAGCCAGATCAAAGATCGCGTTGCCCAGCAGGCCGAGCAGATTCATCGTCTGCGGGCCGAGTTGGCCAAGGCGATTGTGGGGCAAGATGAGATGATCTCCCGGCTGCTGGTCGGGCTTTTGACCCGCGGCCACATCCTGTTGGAGGGTGTGCCGGGGCTGGCAAAGACCACGGCCATCAAGTCGCTGGCCCAGACGCTCTCGACCGGGTTTCAGCGGATACAGTTCACGCCCGACCTGCTGCCGGCGGACTTGATCGGCACGATGATCTACGTACCCTCCGACGGGACGTTCCGGACCCGGAAGGGCCCGATCTTCAGCAACTTCATTCTGGCCGACGAGATCAATCGTGCACCGTCGAAGGTGCAATCGGCACTGCTCGAGGCGATGCAAGAGCGGCAGGTCACCATCGGCGACCAGACGCACCCGCTGGAGGGCCTGTTCCTGGTGATGGCCACGCAGAACCCCATCGAGCAGGAAGGCACCTATCCGCTGCCGGAGGCCCAGGTCGACCGCTTCATGCTAAAGGTCAAAATCACCTATCCCGAGCCCGACGAGGAGCGGAAGGTGCTGGATATGGCGCTGGACGGCACGGCTCAGCCGATCCGGCCGGTGCTTACGCCCGACGAAGTCTCTGCCATGCAGGAGGCGGTCCAGATGATCTACGTCGACGACCAGGTGAAGAGTTACATCCTGGACGTGGTTCGGGCGACACGCGAGCCAGGCGAGTTCGGCATGAACGACCTGGTGCCGCTGATAGAGTACGGTGCCTCGCCGCGTGCGTCGATTTACCTGGGGCTCGGTGCGCGGGCGATCGCCTTCCTGCACGGCCGCGGATACGTTACCCCGCAGGACGTCAAAGACATCTCGCACGACGTGCTGCGGCATCGGATCATCCTGACCTACGAGGCCGAGGCGGAGCAGACCACGACCGAAGACGTGATCCAGACGATTTTCAACACCGTCGCGGTACCGTAGGTAGGGATTGGGGATTGGGACCCGCGCAGAAATAAGCTGTACAAATTGGTGGCACGCCCTGAGGAACGAAGGGCGT
>JAUWHT010000082.1 GCA_030605745.1 Pirellulales bacterium
GTTGTCCACCCGGCGACGACCGAGAAGATCAAGGTGCCTATCACCCGCGAGAAAATCTGTATCAAGACCGTGCTCGGCGATCGCCGTAAGCAGGACGACACCTGGGACTTCATGCTGGACCCGAAAGAGCACATCGGCTACCTGCGGATCACGGCCTTCGGCCGCGAGACGGCCGGCGAGATCCGAAAAGTGCTCGAGCAGTTACGGTCGGCGAAGCTGCGCGGGCTGATCCTCGACTTGCGGTTTAATCCTGGCGGGCTGCTCAGCGCGGCGATCGAGGTCAGCGATCTATTCATCTTCAAGGGCCGAATCGTCAGCACCAACGGCCGCAACACTCCCGAGCGGGTTTGGGACGCGCACAAGGACGGCACCTTCGAGGACGTTCCCATGGTAGTCTTGGTCAATCGCTACAGCGCCAGCGCCAGCGAGATTGTCTCGGCTTGTCTGCAGGACCACAATCGCGCCGTGGTCATCGGCGAGCGGACCTGGGGGAAGGGAAGCATTCAGAACGTGATCGAATTGGAAAGCGGCAACAGCGCCCTGAAGCTGACCACGGCCAGCTATCGCCGCCCCAGCGGTAAGAACATCCACCGCTTCGACGACACTGAGGAGAAAGACGAGTGGGGCGTAGTGCCCGACAAGGGTTTCGAAATGAAACTCGGCGACAGCGAAATGCTGGCGCTGATCGAAGATCGCCGGCGGCGGGACATCGTTCACCACAACCACGACCGGCTGGAACAACCGCCATTCGTCGATCGCCAGTTGCAGATGGCCGTCAAGCACCTGACCGGTGAGTTGGCCCGGGCTGAGTGAGGTGGTTTACTGGTCACTGAAGTGACCAGCCCTTGTACGTACCGCAGCGGCTGGATTTCGAGGGCTGGTCGAGGGCTGGTCACTTCAGTGACCAGTTGTCGAGCGGCCCCCCATCGCCCCTTGCAAGATGAATATCCTAACACTGGAAACCACCTGCGACGAGACGGCGGCGGCAGTGGTGACCGATCGGTTGGAAGTGCTTGCCTCGGTGGTGGCCTCGCAGGATGAACTGCACGAGCGATTCGGCGGGGTCGTGCCCGAGATTGCTTCCCGGGCCCAACTCGAACGGATCTTGCCCGTAATCCACCAGACGCTTGAGCAAGCCGGCTTGTCGCTGGACGATCTCAGCGCAGTGGCCGTGGCCAACACGCCGGGGTTGGCCGGGTCGCTGTTGGTCGGACTGGTGGCGGCCAAGATGCTGTGCGTTGCCCAGACCATTCCGCTGATTGCGGTCAACCATCTTCAAGCCCATATCTATGCCTGTCGGCTTGCCACCTGGGACGACGTGTTTCCCTGCGTCGGGCTGATCGTCAGCGGCGGGCACACCAGCCTCTACCGCTGCGAGGACCCGCTGCGGTTCGAGTTGCTTGGGGCGACGATCGACGACGCGGCGGGTGAGGCGTTCGACAAGGTGGCCACGATGCTCGGCCTGCCGTACCCGGGCGGACCGTCAATCCAACGGGCCGCCGAGCGGGGCAACCCGGACGCTTACCCTTTCCCCCGGGCACTTATGAAAGACGAAGACCGGCTCGATTTCAGTTTCAGCGGGCTGAAGACTGCCGTGCGTTACACGATTGCCGGACCGGACCGGACCGATTTCACCAACATCAAACTTACCGAAAGGCAAGTGGCCGATATGGCCGCCAGCTTCCAGGAAGCGGTGGTCGATTGCCTGGTAGACAAGGCGTTTGCAGCGCTGCGGCAGACCGGTTTGCGGGTCCTGTGCGTGGGCGGTGGTGTGGCGGCCAATACAAGGCTCCGCCGCCGGCTGAGTGAAGAGGCCAATCGGCGAAACGTGCAACTGCACATCGCCCCAACGCGGCTGTGCACCGACAACGCAGTGATGGGGGCGATAGCCGTCGAGCGTTTGCGGGCGGGTCTGACCGAGGACCTCGACCTGGACGTTTACCCGGGTGTTGTGAGAACTAAAATGCCTGTTACTGCCCCCCCTGGTTGGACCCGAAGAGTCCGCTGAATCCTTTCCCTCCGGTTCCACCGCGGCCTTCAGAGCTTTCGCCACTGGAGAAGTTGAACACATTCACCTCGGACACGCCGGAGAAGAGCGGGGCACAGGTGATGCGGACGTAGCGGCGGTCGGCGGAGATGACGGCGGTGGCCATCATGTTGGCACCTTCGGGCAGGGTGATGATCACCGGCTGGTAGCCCACGGCTCCACTGGCAAAGAACGGGACCAGCCCGCCCCCATGGCCCTCGTTCCGGCGAGCCGCAGCGAAGCTGCGAAGCACCCGGGGATCGGCCGCCGCGGCAAGCTGCTGGGCCAGTACCTGGCGACCCAGGGCCATCTGCGCGACCGCTGCATTGGCCACTTGGTGTTCTCGGAGCGGTTCCTTGCGGCGGCCGTCCTTCAGGTCGAAGGTCACTACGGCTTCGTCGTTCTCCAGCGAGACCCTGGTCCGGCTGCTCTTGGGAGCCTTGCTGCGGAAATGGGTGCAGATATCGACCATGACCTTGCCCGCAGTGACCTTGCCCCACACCCGCCGCACCATCAGCCGGTAGGTCCCGTCGAATCCCTTGGGGCAGACGTAGACCTCGCGGTAGCCTTCCGAGCCGTCCTGGCCGATGCTGGAGAACGAGTCGCCCAGCATCACGCCGCCGGCGGTGGTTCTGGGATTACGCAATGAGCAGACGGTGCCGGAGGGCTCTTCGACCAGCAGGTCCACGTCGGCATTGCCGGTCCAAGAGACTACGACCACGCAATCGCGTTGGATGGCCCGATCCAGGGCCGTCTCGAACTTGTCCGCCTCGGCAGTCCGCTTTTCCGCGCGGAGTTTCTCCAGCGTAGCGCTGGCCGCGTGCAGGGCCGTTTTCCAGACCCCCAGTTGGTCCTTGGTCCAGGCCTGTTCGAGCATCCCCAGGACTGCCCACCGGATGCCTTCCAAGTCGTTCAGTCGCTGGGAGACCTTCAGTCCGGCCACATAGGGCCCAGGCAGCAGGGGTTCCAACGCTGCGAGCTGGCGGAATATCTGCAAGGCCCGTTCTTCCAGGCCGATCCGCGCCAGGTAAGTCCCAATGTGCATCAGGTTGGCCGAGTCGCCGGTCAGATCAACCGCCGACATCACGGCCCGCTCGATCTGCTGCTTCGGACGTCCGTCGGCCTGCATCGCCAGGACCATTGCTTCATACATCCACGGCTGGGCCTGGCGGTGCCGCAAGGCGGCCTGAATCAGGGCGATGACGTGGCCGAACTCTTGCTTGTTCATCAGCCGGCGAACCGCATCACGTGCGGCGGCAGGCGTCGGTTCGTGCGTGGCGAAGTACTTCTCCCACACGGCCTGGGGATCGGCATCCATCGCGATTTCGAGTTGGATTTTTTCGGGCCTTTTGGGCAGTGAAGCAGGTTTGGGTGTCTCGGCCGAGACGGTCAGATCATCCTTAATTGCGAATGCACGGAACCCGCCGGGTGGCACCTTTGGTAGTATTTCGCCGGGCAGGTTGAACATCCCCATGCCGCCCATGCCGCCGCCCATGCCGCCCATGCCGCCCATGCCGCCACCCATGCCGCCGCCCATGCCGCCGCGGCCGCCGCCCATGCCCATGCCCATGCCGCCGCCCATGCCCATGCCGCCCATGCCGCCGTAACCACCCATCATGCTGTTGTCGATCGGCAGCACCAAGTCGGCCACCGGATAGACTTTCGTAGTCAACCGGCTCTCGGCCTCCTCGGGCGTGGTTATAAGCAGCACCTCGTCCTGGATCATGTAGGTCAGATCCAACTCGCGGAGCGTCAGTCGCAAGGCCGAACGCAATGAAATCCCTTTCAGGGTCTTCGTGATCGGCGTGTCCGAGCTGATGTCCACGTCGTCCAGGGCTTTGCTATCGATCTGGATTTCAATGTCGTGGTAGTCCTTCAGGAAGTCGATCGCGTCGGACAGCGGCATCTCGAAGAACTCCATTTGGGTGGGAGATTTCAGCGCGTCGACGATCTGCTTTTCGGCCTTTCCCTGGCTGGCCAGGTCCATCAACTTGTATTTCTCCGACCGCCGGGCCGTCAACTGCTGCCAGACCTCGGCATCCGGATAGACGATCGGCGGCTCGTCGGGCTGGGGTAGGTGTGACTTCTCCACCTGGAACAGCGTGTCCACCACTCCCTTCTGACGTGCTACCTTCAACGCCATAGCGTCTTCCCAGTAACCGCGGGTCCGCGAATAGAGGGTGGCAGCCACGGGCACGGGACTGTTGGGGGCGATATTGGCGGCTTCGGCCGCGGCTACCTCTTCGGCATAGCGGTAACGCCCCTCGTCCATCAGCGAGTTGAACCGCTCCATTAACTGTCGTAACTTCTGCTGGTCGCGCTGGAGATTTTCGTTGATCAGCATCCGCTCCTTGGCTGCGGCCAGGTTCTCGAGCTGTTGCTGCCGGCGGTGTTCCACCTCGATCTGCCGCCGGTTCGCCGCACGCAGCGCAGCCTGAATCACGTCGACAAGCTGATCGCGGACGTCGGGCTTCAGATCGGGGGCTTGTTTGACTCTTTCCAACTCAAGTTTCAGGTTCTGGATGGCTGCCTCGGGATTGGTCCCCATTTGGCCCCGGGCCTGGTTGACCGCGGCAGTCACCTGGGTCTGAATCACCTGTGTGACGACCCCTTGTTCCCGCCCGAATGCCTCTGCGGCCAGACCGTCGGCGGCGAAGTCGCCCAGTCCGCCGACTAGGTCCAAGTCGTCCACGGCGCCTCCGACTGCCGGTCCGGCGGGCTGCGCGGGCGTACCGCCGGGCGGCGGCTGTGCGGGCGGCGGCGCCTGGGCGCCGCGGCGCTGTTTGGCCACCGCCCCCCTAACGGCCAGGGCTTCCGGGTTGCCAGGGTCGCGGCGAAGGGCCTCATTGGCCAGGCGTTCGGTGCCCGCAAGATTCCCCGAGGCCAACGCCTGCCGGGCAAGCCCACTGAGGCTGCGGACGCCGACGTTGATCGCCTGCCGCGCCTGATCCAGACTCGCTGAGTCGACGATCGGTAGGCTGACACCCCCGTCGACCTTCGCCCGGTCCACCAATTGGACCAGGTAGTTGTTGTCTTCGTTGGATTCGCCCGGCTTGACGGTCCAGAATAGCTTCTCCGGACCGCGGGGGCCGGTGACGGTCATCTGTATATCGAACGGGCCGCGGCCTGAGTACGTCCCGATCACCACCGTGTCGCGATCGCTCCGCAGGGGTGGAGTACGCTTGGGATAGACGGTGAAACCGGGCGGCCAGGTGACGTTCTGCGGCGGCCAGTAGACGGCGGCCCGGGCCGCGGCCACTAAAGCAGCTCCCGCCTGCCTGGCGTCGTCCACCACAACGCCGCCCGCATTGGCAGCCAACGCGCCCAGGAGTTGCCGGTCCAGACGCGGACCCACGGCATAGCTGCTCACCGGAATTCGCCCGGCGGCCAGCCTGGCGACCAGTTTCTCGAACTCCTCGGTACCTAACAGGTTAGCAGCGCTCATCCCGTCGCCGATATAGATTGCTGCCCGCGGATTGGCCGACTCGCCAGGATAACTGTCCGCCGCGGCCAAGAGTGCCTTCTCCATGTCGGTCGAACCCAGCGGCACCCGAGCCCGAAGTTTCTTCAACGCGCCGGCCATCTCGGGGCTGCTCGGCGCCACAAACGACCCGCTCATGGGAATCGCGTGCAGATCGACCGCCATCAGGTGGACCCGGTCGTCCGCTCCCAGGCTCGACAACATACTGTCCAACGTCACCAGCGCCTCGCTCCGGTAATCACCGGTTTGGCTGGCCGAGGTGTCGAACAGTACAACAATGTCGTGCGGGCCTGCGCCAGGCGCGGCGGGCCCCGGCTTCAGACTCAGCGCAAAGTAGTTCGCACCGTCCGGATAAGAGAAGCGGTCGAGCCGAGCTGACTGAACGCCCGACTCCGCACCCGCGGCGCCGGGGCTCAACACGGCCACGGACATCATTACCAAAGGCACCACGGCTAACCAGACGCGAAGGTACTTGGACATGGGTATGCACTCCAATACTAGGGGCCTATGGCTATTTTACTCAACTTGCCGAGATTTTACCAACGAAAAACCGGCGGCTTGCCACAATCACCGTAGGAGCAAATCCCGTGCCCCGGATAACCCCTCGGCAAGATCTATCCGAATTACCCCCCCATAAGACGTGAACCGGCCCAGGCGGCACGGGGCCGCCTGGGCCGTAAGTCTCTACCAAATAACACGTTATGACCCCGCCCCTAAACTTGGCCCAGATCAGAGCGAGAAGTCGTCACGGCTTGAACCGCCGCTGTCAGCCGTGTGTCCACGAACGCCGCTGCCGGCCGCAGTCTTTCCATCAACTGCTGAAATGTGCCGCGACATGCTGCAAAATGCCTCACCCACGTCGTTCAGCGACCGCGCCACCAACATCCTGATCGCGTCCAAAACGGCGATTCCGGCCGCCGAGTTGTCCGACCGATCCGGCTCGTTCGACTCGTACGAGTAGCCGTCCTCGGGCCAGTAGTCTGCCTCGTTGCTCTCGTCGGCTGACTCGCCCCGGTAGTCGTAGCCGAACTCGCCACAATCGTACTCGTAGTCGTACGAGTAATTTTCTTCGGAAGCGTCGTTTACAGCGGTTTCCGCCTCGTCGGCGTGCTGGTTGTTCTCGTCCGCGTACGCATCCTCGTAATCGTCATCATATTCTGACGTGTACTCGCCATAGTGGCGATTGTAGTCATAGTAATCATACGAGTACTGGTCGTCGTACTGATCGCCGGTTTGCTCGAACTGTTCCACTCGGTCCGGGGTTTCCGCACAGGGTGGCAGTTCGGGGCCGAAGTCGGCGGCCATGCTTTTTCGGCCGTCGCCGGGCCCAAACGCAATCACCACCCCGCAAAAAATCGCCAACAGTAACCATAACGCAACGCGAGAGTACCTCATGTCCTAGTGTCCTCCAAAAGAAAGCCCCGACCTGGGTTGGTGAAAAAAACGGTTCGGTCGCACGTCCAGCACACCTGGACGGTGCTGCCAGATAAGGAT
>JAUWHT010000189.1 GCA_030605745.1 Pirellulales bacterium
GAGCAGGTTGCCGTGCTGGGGGCCGACGAGGACGAACTGCTATGCGAGATGTGCAACCCACCACTGTCCGGCATCGCACTCAGTTCGGAGCGAATCGGCTATGAAGCGGCGGCCCTGCTCGACCGGTTAATGGTGGGGCAGCGCCCGCCGAAGGATCCCATCCTCATCAAGGCGACCGGCGTGGTCGCGCGGCAATCGACAGACACGCTGGCGATCGACGACGACGATTTGGCTCAGGCGATCGCTTTCATCCGCAGCCACGCCGCCGATCCGATCCAGGTCAGCGACGTACTTCGCGCGGTGCCGATATCGCATCGCCGGCTCGAGCGGCGTTTTCAGGAGGTGCTCCGGCGGACGCCCGCCGCCGAGATCCGCCGCGTCCACCTCCAGCGGGCGAAGAGGTTGCTTGCAGAAACCGACATGCCGGTCCCCAACGTAGCGGCCGCCTCCGGCTTCGGCTCACGAGAATACCTGGCCCATGTGTTCAAATCCACAACGGGTCTGACCCCACAGAAATACCGCAGCCGGGCCCGTGCTCGATGACCGATCTGTACCCGGGACAGCGAAAACACTCACGTGGCAAAACTGGCGTACTCGCTTCAGTCCTCGCCCCAATACCTCTCGGTGATGATCTTCTCTTCGGTATAGAAGCGGACAATCGCCTTTCCTCGGGTCTTGATATCTGCGAAAAACGACGCCTTCATTCCACCGAACGGCAGGTGCGCCACCGGCGCGGGAATGCCGATGTTGATGCCGATCATGCCGCAGTTGACCTGGAGCTTGAACTTCCGGGCAAGGTAGCCGTCCTGCGTGTAGATCGACGCGCCGTTGCCGTACTGGTGGTCGTTGACGATCCGGATGGCATCATCGAGCGTAGCGGCCTTCAGGATGACCACGACCGGCCCGAATATCTCGGTTTGATGGATCTTCATGCCTGCCCTCACGTCGGTGAAAACTGTCGGCCCGATGAAGTGGCCATCTTTGCCGCCAGGCACCACGATGTTACGGCCGTCAAGCGCCAAGGTGGCGCCTTCTCTTATGCCCTCGTCGATCATGTTCAGGATGAAGTTTTTCGCCTTGGCGGAGATGACCGGGCCCATCAGCATGTCACGATCGGCGTAGTCGGGATCAAGCGGGTTGGCCACGAGCACGCCCTTGGACTGCTCGACAAACGTTTCGCAGACCTTTTTGTACGTGTCGTCGCCGACCGCAACGATTGCCGAGGAGGCCATGCAGCGCTGTCCTGCGCAGCCGTAGCAGGACGTGATCATGTTGGCTATGACCTTGTCGATTCGGGCGTCCGGCATGGCCACTAGGTGGTTCTTTGCCCCGCCCATGGCTAGGCATCGCTTGCCTTTCCTTGCACATTGTTCCGCCACCACCCGACACGTCGCAGAGGAACCGACCAGCGAGATGCCGTCGACCTTGGGGCTATCCACAAGGGCGCCGGCTGCAACCTTGTCGCCATTGAGCAGATTAAACACGCCCGGCGGCAGACCGACCTGGTCGATGTACCGGGTGACAAGCCGCATGGTCAAGGGGACCTGCTCGGAGGGTTTCAGAACGAACGTATTGCCCGTAGCCATGGCATACGGCAGGAACCAGAACGGCGCCATTGCCGGGAAGTTGAACGGCGCGATCATTGCAAACACGCCGATCGGCAGGCGAATGACTTCGCCGTCAATACCGGCGGCAGCCCCAATCAGCTTGTCGCCCTGCTGCAAGACGGGCATGCCGCAGGCGACCTCGCAGTTTTCGATCGCCCGTTTCAACTCGGCCCGCGCGTCCGGCAACGACTTGCCCATCTCCCCGGTCAGCGTGCGGGCGATTTCCTCTTCGTTCTCGCGCAGTAGTGCGGCCAGCTTGAAAATCGGCTGAACGCGTCTGGAAGCCGGCGTGCTGCTCCAACCGGGAAACGCGGCCGCGGCGGCCTCGACCGCCCGGTTCGCCTCTGCGGCCGTTGACAGCGGCACTCTGGCCAGGATTTCCACGGTGCTTGGGTTTTCGACGTCGAGAAGACCGCTGCTGTCCGCGCTAACCCAATTGCCGTTGATGTAGTTCTGCAGGACGTCTGCCATTTTTTTAAAATCCGTTTACAGTTTGAGTTGTTACTAATAGTATCCGTATCTCAACGCTGATTCATACAGAGTCAGCACATTATCGGAACTCTATCCGGCTCTTTGTGATTAATGGCCATAATAACTCTTTCTCTCGAATTCACTTGAACACCTCCTTTTCTAAAATCTCTCCACTCTCATCTCCCGCAGTACTCGATCTTTCTGGCCTGCAAGGAGCGTTTGCACGTTCGCCTCAGTCACGCCCTCGACACAGCCCACCTGCGTGGCTGCCGAAGCGCCCAGGGCCTGACCCCACAAAAGTACTCCGGCCAACTCATCATCATCCATTATGCTAACGCTCTTTTCTGTCCGCATCAACGAATAAATCACACCCGCGCAGAAGGCGTCACCGCAGCCTGAGGGCTCCACGAACCGGATCTTGAAAGCAGGTTGCGAGATTCGGTAACGACGGGTCACCATCTCCGCTCCACCTTCTTCCTTCGTGAGCAAGACAGCATCGGCGCCGAGAGAGAGTATCTTTTCTGTCGCTTTCTCAAAGGTGTTTTCACCGCTAGCACGGGTTATTTCCTTACTGTTCCCGTGAACGGCGTCAGCGTAGCGAAGCAGCGGGAGATAATAGCTCCACGGTTTGTTGTAAGGCGCACAAAGATCAAGTAATAGGAACGAATCCTTAAGCGGACCTCTTCTCAGGCTTTCAAGCATCGGGCCCATCTTGGTGTCGAGGTTCGTATAGCCGGGCCGGAATGTGAAAAACTCGGGTGTTGTCTGTTGCAAGACTTCTTCAAGGTGACCAATCGACATTTTCATACATGCGCCTGGGTCAAGATGACACAAGCGATCCTGACCCTTCACCGAAAGGATCATTGTCTTTCCCGTTCCGCCTTCTACCCGTTCGACAAATGCCTGAAAGCCGTAGTGACCTATCTCTTGTAGAAGAAAGTCGCCGAAAACGTCCGCCCCGACGGTGCTCACGACCGCTATCTCGCTGGGATCGACACCAATCCGGGCCAGATCGATTACCAGGTCGACCGGATGGCCACCCAAGCGCAACTCGATCACTTTTGTGAGATACTCTATCACTCCCGGTTCGGCGACCTTTTCCATCTCCGGGGCAATGATATCGCACATGCACGTTCCCCAGGACAGGACTCGCTTTTTCATTCTTGTTCCTATTTAACCGGTGGTGCGCCAATCATAAAGCCGCGACCGGTGGTCGCGCCGCGTATTGTCAAGTTCCCGGTGGTATTGGCGCAACCACCGGTCGCGGCTTTATGGCTTTTTTGATTCGCAGTGCCAGGTTTCCGGCTTCGTCCATGGTCTTTCCCAGCGAGAGGAACCCATGATTCTTCATCACCAAGAAGTCCTCGTCATCTAATATCTTCATAACCTCGCTGAGCAATTCCACGCTCCCTGAAGGTTCCTCTTTTTGCGTTTCCGGCAGACCCAGTAAAGAAGCATGGGTGATGATTTCCTGGTCATGTCCGTGAAAAACTGCGCCGACGTCTTCCCGCCGCTTGTATATCTCGTAGTGCATCATGCTTTCGCTAGAAGGATCTCTGGTGCCTTCAGCGAAAACGATCTTTTGTGTTGAATCAGACTCTACCACCTTGACGAAGTCGCCGGCTACGGGCTTCTCTTTGGACGACAGTGCGGACGCCGTGATCACGAAGGCCGGACTATGCGGCTTGAGTCTGAAGCTCAGGTTTCCCAGCGAGCGGTCCGTTCCCTCGAGTTTTGGCGTTAGGCCGCTTTCGTTAAAGCGGACACACCAGTTGCTCAACTGGCCGATTCGATCATCCCGCGGAATATCGCTGGAAACAAACCGAACTTCGAACTTAACAATTGAAGTCGCGCTCATAACTCAGCCTACGAAAAGGAATTGAGGATTCAGAAGTCGGAATTGGGAAATACGTTGGGAAATACGCTTGAATGCGAAGTGCTGAACCCTGAACCCTGACCACTTAATTCGTTGCTTTTCTTCGCTACCTCAGGGTGTGATTCTCCTCGACCACATTGTTCGGCTCGGCCACCTTTATACTTCCCTCGACGAAGTTGCCGCTTACTTCATTCCAAAAACATCTCCCGCCGATCGAGATAGCCTCGCGCTTGGGCGAATAGATGAAGTTGTGCCGGATCTTATTGCCGATGTCGATGTCCATCTTCGGGCAGAGGTGCCACCACCAGACGATCACGGGGCGACCGCAGTTCGTGAAGCGATTGTACTCGACGGTGCAATAGGAGCCGTCGTTGATGTTCACGCCCCTGTGGCTGTTCTTGACGTCGTTTCCGATCGCCTGGCAGTAGTAACAGTAGTGATCGAAGCCTATTGCATCGTCGTCGATGTTCTCGATCAGGCAGCCCTCCACCTTGCTGTGCACGACCCCGTACATCGTTACTGCCCGGCCGTAGCAGTTGCGGATGTGGCAGTTGATCACCTGGACGTTCTCCGTGGGAGGGCCAGTGAGGCCGTCGGCGTACGTGTTGGGGCCGGTGGCCAGGATGGCGCAGCGCTCGCAGTGTCCTGGCATCGGAATATCCGGCTTTCGCCCGCCGTCCATGACGAGGTTCTTGATGATTATGTTTTTCTTCCCGTGCATGCAAAAGATGTGATTGTAACGGCAGCCCACTCTGCTTTTCTGGGGAACCGTGCAGGGGAGCGGCTCGGCCAACAATAACTTCCCCTTCTTGACCGCCTTAACTGTAGGCTCCAGTTGTGTCTCGTCTCCGCCGGGAAAGGCCTTCATTCCCACCGGTGGAAATACCTGTAGCCTGATGCCGGCAGCAAGCTCGGAGGTGTCACCGACCATGAGAAAATCCTGCCCTTTTTCCGCTGCCGCGGTGGTCAGTACGGGATAGGGCAGTCTCAGTACGGTCTGAGGAGTTCCCGTGAAAGTAATGTTGTTTTGCGGGCCGATTCGGGTTCGGACAAGGTACTCGCCCGGTTTGATGAATATCGTCCCTCCCGTTTTGCTCACCTTCTTTATCGCCTCGAGGATTGGTCTCTCATCCTTGCCGTTGAAGTCCCCGCTGCCGTCCTGCGCCACCACGATGGGAGCGACGAAATCGGTGATCGGCCGGTAGCTCGTCTCGACCCTGTCCTTGTACACCGTAACGATCAGGTAGCCCAACGGGCAGCCGCTGTTACCCCGGTTATCGCTCAGACAGCCGGTGGTGAAGTAATCAACCCCTTCCTTGCGAACGAGGGCGTTGCAGTGGGCATGCCCGGCGAACCAGGCGACCACGTTGTATGGCTTCAGCAACTCCAGCACGGCCTCGTAGTTATGGGCGTCGCCCGGAAGCTTCGCCGAGTAAGAGCCCTCCCGATAGACCGTGGCGTGGCAAAACAGAATGATGGGCACTTTCTTGCTCACCGACTGAAGATGCTCCTTCAGCCAGGCCACCGTGCATTCGGAGAATTTCCCATCATAGGTATCCTTTGCATCCTCTGTGTCGATGTTGTCCAGCACGATGAAATGATACGGCGGCAGATAGAACGAGTAGTTGAATTTACCCAACAGCTTCTTGTACTCTTCCCGGTTGTCGTGGTTGCCGTAGACGGAAAACAACGGACACCTGAGCCGCGAGAACAACTCTTTGTAGAGCTTGGTGGACGCTTCCGGCTCCGCCCCGTCGATCAGGTCGCCGGTGACCACCGCGAATTTCGGCTGTGGCCGCAGCAGATTGATGTCTTCGATCCCCTTCTTGATCGAATCAACCGGCTTTCCGGTGATGATGTGGGTATCCGTGACCTGTACGAAGCTAAACAGCGCCGAATCCTTATCAAACTCTTTCTGATAAGCAAACGGTTCTACGTTCGGCTGCTGTGGTGATGCGGCCTTGCCGCCTGCAATCACGAGTGCCAAAGTCCAGAAAAGTAGCACAATCTTACGCACCATTCTTTCCTCTCTTTTAGTAAAGCTTCCAGAATTCGAGAATTCTTATCTCGCCCGGCGGCACGATAAGTGTGACGACGGTCGTGCCATCGGAAACCTTTGATTTCAGCGCTTCGTTTGTCGTCCATTCAAGAACATTCGACGCTTCGCCTTTGAACCTCACCGTTGCTTTCTTCGCCCCTTCGGGCTTAATGATTTCCTTGCGGCCTGGATACTTGTAGACGCCTTCATTGTTGACCAGCGTCACCACCCAGCCCCGCGCGTTGCGGTTGACGAGATACTCAACGCCTCCCTCGACCGAGAAGGGAACCAACTCATTGGTGAGGTGCTTCATGAGATGAGAGAAGAGATTGAGCATTTTGTTCTTGCTTCCCTGCGGTTTGAGGTAATCCGGGGTTGTGAGGATGACTGCACCTTTGCCGTACTCGTTGCGGACGACCAACGGAAGCGGCCTGTCCGTGCCGGCGGAGCGGACAAGCACCTTGGCGCTTGTCGCGGTGACCTCCGTGAACTCGAATGGTTTGTCTTCAGGAATTGAGGACTTGTCAATCGCGCTGTGGCCGGCCGGGGCGGAATGTCGCTTGTCGGTGATGCGGCAACCGATGAAATCCTCGCCGGCAAGCGCGTCCGGCAACTGCTTCACGTTGATGACCAATGTGCCGCCCGACTCCACGTACTGCTTCAGCAGGCCCGCGAATTTCTGGTCAATGCCGACGCGCCCAACAACCATGATTGCCGGATAGCTCTTGATGACCTCCAGCGGGGCGAAGTTTGTGATCACGTCGAAGACGTCGCCGAATGGACCGCTGATGGAGCGGTTGACCTCCCACCTACCCGTGGACTTGCCGAACTGCATGTGCTCCCAGGGCCAGAGCGTGTTGATAGTCGCTCGCATCATGTAGTCGGCTTCTGAGTATGGAACGGCACCCAGCAGGTAATCCCTCGAGTAGGTCATCGTCAAGCCGTTATGCTGATCCAACAGCAGCGCGATGGGCGCATAAGAGACACCGCGATCGTGTTTTTTGACGATGTTGTTGTAGAATTCCTTGAAGAACTCGCCGTGGTTGGACAGGAAGTATTGCTTGTCCCGCAGCAGGGTGGGCAACCAGTCTTTCGTCGAATACTCCCTATGCCGATCATAGTTGGCAACGTAGATACTGCCACGGTGTTGATCGCTTTCGTGTGTGATGAGATTCGCGCCAGACATGTACGACACATAAAGATAGCGCTTCTGCAACGAGTGCGATTGAGCGCTGTAAGGGCTACCGTCCCAACCGCCGATAATTTTGTTGCCGACGAACCTTCTACACCAAGGAAAGAGGAAATCGTACTGTGTCGAGGCGTCACCGGTTATTCCACCGCCCCAGGCCGCGATAAACACTCCCCACGGCTTCTTGAATTGGCGGCTTGCGCCACGAGCGAATGCCGCTAATACTTGATTGCTGCCTCCGGGATAGGCGATCTCGTTGGACACCATTCCCGCGCCCATCTCATACACAAAGTGATTCATCATCGTTGCCGTAGTGCAGTAGACCTTGTAGTACGGTTTCAAGGTTATTGCCCGGTAGAGGCGCCGATGTGCCTCGTAGGCGGCATCGAGATCCAGAATCGGCTCCGGCAGAACCGGTTCGCCGTAATAGTTCTTGAGCGCGAGGTACCACCGGGACCACTTCCGTGGCTCCTTCTGCTTCTTCATCTCGGGGTACGTGTGCGCCTTGCGGTCGAAATGGGAAGCGTGCCAACCCATTGACTCGTGGATGCCGTGGATGCCGATGAAGCGGTCGCCGAAGTCGCTGATGAACCGGTCGTAATCTTCCTTCTTAAGTGCACTCATCTTGGGATCGTAGACGAAATAGCCCGATCTGAGAGCGACCGCGTTGTCCCGCTCCAGGAGCTGCTTGTACAGCGGCGAGTCGGACTCCTGGATCGTCCGCCAGTTGACGCGCAGCGCCGCTTCCTGATACATTGGGTCATCATAGATCCCGGCCTTCTTGAATAGCTCCTCGGTTCGTGGGTGCAGTGGCATCTCGAGCCAGAACTGGCGACCGTGGATGCGGCACGGCTGCCACACGTCGGGGATGGAAACCAGTCCCGGCCGTGCCACCAGCAATGTGTCTTGCCCCCGCACCGTATTGGCCAAAGCACCCATTAGGCACGCTACTATGAAAGAAAACCTGATTGCACTGATTACATAGGCATTTGTCGTGTTGGCTCTCATTACTTATTCTCCTTGCACGATATCTCTACAAGACCGAGATAGATGTCTCCACTGCCGACGAACGTGTCGGGCCTATCGTCGAGCCCGATAGCGAGGGCAGTTACGGGACAATCCAGCTTTTGATTCCGATCACCGCCGAAGTGTGTTGCTTCGACGACATGCTTGGGCGGGCCCTTTGCCAGCCCCTCAAGGTCTGCCTGGAGAACTTTCCAGCCCTTCCAGTCGATCTTTTCGCAGATTGAGAGAAAGTGTCGCTCGCCGCTGGCGTCCGTAAGAACACAGAACAGCCGGTGTCCCGACGCATCGCCGTGAACGGCCAGCTTGACGGCCCCGGCGGATTCGACCTTGACTTCCCTGGACAGTATTACCGCATCGTGGCCGCCGGTCGTAAAGTTGTAGTGGAGCCGGCACGCCGGCCCGTCGGCGTATCGCACCGTATCGGATGTGCCGAAGGTTGTTCCCGTCTCTTTCGGACGCGCACCGGCCTCACCGTCCGCATGACACGTTAGCTTCCATCGTTTCGCTTGGTCAAAGCTGTCGAGAAAGCCTGCATTCTCCTTCCTAGTCGACTCCACCGGTTTTCCAGCGGCGATGTGGGTATCCGTCACCTGCACGAAAGTGAAAAGCGGCGAGTCCTTATCAAACTCCTTTTGATAGACAAACGGCCCTTTCTTCGGCCACTCTGCCGCCGGCGCCATACCGCCTGCAACCATCAGTGCCACAGTCCAGAAAAGCACTACAATCTTACACATCATCTTTTCCTCCTATTCTTTGGAGCACATATTGTCCGTTCCATACGTAGACGGATCATCACAGACCCTATCTATTCTTGAGGTCCCGTGTTGACAGCTTCCTCGATGACGAACTTCGCAGGATCGCCTGCGGCAGCGTAAGCTGCTGATGTTCGGTCCAGTTGTTCACGCTGGCAGCCCCAGACAGTCAACGGGCGCGGGGCGAGCATTCCCAGCACGTCGGGCACGTCGCAGACCCTTAGTACGTTAAGGAACTGGGGCGTTTCGGCCTGCATGTGTGTGAGCGGCGGCTTGTTGAGCATCGCGCCGGTAATCTCCGGTTCCCATAACGCCGCGTAGGCTGCTAATACGCCGCCTGCGCGCTGGCCAACCACGTAGATGGGAACCTTGCCGTCGTACTTGGCACGAAGATAGCGGGCCGCCGCGATCACGTCCCAGACGCGGCCCGTATCGACCGTCCGGCCCAGCAGGACGTGCGAACGCTCGACGTAATTGGGCGGATTCTTGCGCGTCCAGCGCGCTGGGCCGAGGCCGCGCGGCTCGCAGACGTACATCTGGTCGCCCGCCTGATGCACGTGGTGCATGAACTCGGTGACCGGGACCTTCGAGCCGGGATTGCCAACCACCAGCAGCACGCACTTTGTACCCTCGACCGGCTCGAATACCTCAACGTGTTCCAAGTGGACCTCGATGCCCGGCTCCGTCTCCAATCGCACGTTCTGAGGGTCGATCTGCTTGAGCAGTTTTGCCGCAGGGATCCGCTCGGGGAAGTAGCGGAACGTGATCCGACGCAGCTCCTTTTGGAGCCCTGCCTTCCAGTCGTCGAACTTGCCCGGTTTCGGCGGCCGGACCTTCGCCATGGGCACGAAAAGTTGGTCAATCGTGGTGTTCAACTCGTCCTTGGGCAGATCGGAATCCTTGGGAAACACGCGCAGCTTTTCCAGCGCGATCGGGTACCGCCGGTTGCTGCCCGTGCCGGTCACCAGGTCCACTTCGCTGTCGGTGACCG
>JAUWHT010000061.1 GCA_030605745.1 Pirellulales bacterium
ACTGCAAGGACTCGTCCGGGCGCGGAAACCACGGGACAAATTGCGGCGCGACCTTCGACGCCCGGCAAGGCGCTACCTTCGACGGCATCGACGACTACATCGAAGTGCCACACTCGAAATCGCTCGACTTCGGTATCAAGGATTTTTCCATCGCCGTCCGGCTCCATACCACGGCCGAACTCGACGATACTTTGGGCGATATCCTCAGCAAGTACGATCCGGCCATTCGCACGGGCACGACGCTGAGCATCATGAACTACCCGGGCGTCGCCTCGGCACAACCGAACTTCCGCAACCTCTTCTTCGGGATCGACGCCGCCAGGATCGACTACGAGTGGTTCGACTGCGGCCGGCCCGGCGACGCCTTGAGCATCTTAGCCCTGGCCGTCCACGACGGCAAGCTGTACGCCGGCACGTTCGAGGCCGGGCACGACAAGGTCGGCCACGTCTATCGGTACGAGGGTGGAACTAAATGGGTCGATTGCGCCTGCCCCAACGTCTGCAACATGATTCCCGCCCTGGCCGTCTACGACGGAAAGCTGTATGCCGGCGGCACGCGACGCAATATCGTGCACGACGGGATGTCGATCTTACCCAACCAGAACCCCGGCGGGAAGGTCTATCGCTACGAGGGCGGCACCCAATGGACCGACTGCGGCCGGCTCGGCGACGAAACGGAGATCGAGGGCATGGTCGTCTACAACGGCAAACTCTTCGCTGGCACGCTCCCCTTGGCAAGAGTCTATCGCTACGACGGCGGCACTACCTGGAACTACACGGGCAATCTCGACCTGACGCCCGGCGCGAAGTATCGACGGGTCTGGCCCCTGGCCGTCTACAACGGAAAGCTCTTTGCCGGAACCCTCCCCTCCGGACACGTTTTCTCGCTGGAAGCCGGCAAGTGCGCAACCTACGACCGGGCCCTGGCGCCAGGTTGGCGGCACGTGGCCGCCCTGAGAGCCGGCGGCCTGCTGAAGCTATACGTCGACGGCAAGTGCGTTGCCCGATCGTCGGCCTTCAACGGGCGCGACTATGACCTCTCTAACCCACAACCGCTGAAAATCGGACTCGGCCAGCACGATTACTTCAACGGCAAAATGAAGGACCTGCGGATCTACAATCGAGCACTCGGCGAAGCCGAAGTCCGCGCCTTGAGCAAACGCCGTTGACCACGAGGAGCCGGGTGACGAGAAGCGTTGCAACTACGTCTTTGTTGTCCCGCTGACGATCAACCTGTCGCAGTTCATCTGGTTCAGGAGGAAAGCTATCTACTGGCCGTGACGCGGTACATCCACCTCAACCCGATCAAGAACGCGGCCTGCCGACGCTTGAGTAAGGCTGAGCGCGTGAGGCGCCTGGAAGCGTATCCGTGGAGCAGCTACCCGGGATATGCAAGCGACGGACGGCCGTGGAGTTGGCGTGCCGCCTGACGGGCCTCAACGGCCGCACCGTAGGAACGCACTACGGCGGCATCAGCGCGTCGGCGGTGAGCAACATCCGACGCAAGGTCCGCAAAGACCAGAACGACCTCCTGCCCCTGGTCGATAAACTGGTAGCAACCATACAGAAGGCTAAAGTGTAAAGTTCTACAGCAAGACTTCGGGGAATCGGATACCAGATGTTGTATTGCCTGCTCTGCTAGCGACACAACATATCGGGGTCATTTTGGCTAAGTCTTGCTGTAGAAAAAGTGAAAGCCTGACCCCATTATGTTCGGACCCCCAACAAAAGCAGGACCAGTCCGACCAGGAAGCACTGATTCCGGTTGATGTCCATTGGTTGTTTCTCTCCGGCGTATCCTTTGTATCGAGTAGATCGGCTTGGCGACTTCACGTGCAGTCGGCTTGTATGGGTTGTCACAGGACGCGCAGATCAGCCATCCCGTTTGTGGGGATTGCGACGGATCAACTTGATCTTGCGTACTTAATTCGGATAGACCTATAATTTGTTGTGTAGTCAACAGCCCGTCGCTCGGAGGAAGAGCCGTGTCTAACGCTGAAGGTGAAAACCCTGATCTTGACCCGCTGGACCTGCCCGGTGACGAGCCGGTCGAGGCCGAGGCGTCTGCTGAGCCGACCGATACAGGCGCTGAGGACCTCGCCCGGGAACCTGCCGGAGGCGAGGAACCCACAACGGAGGAAAGCGTCGGGGAAGGTGAAGAGCCCACGGCCGAGGAAGGCGGGGAGGAAGTGGAAGAGGCCGCGCCGGAGGAAGGGGAGGAAGGGGAGGAAGAAAAAAAGCAGAAGCTGGCCGGCCGGGTGCTGGAAGCGATCGCCAAGACCGACTCCTACACGGTCATGCTGGGCATCTCGCTGTTGGCGATCGTGATCGCCATCTTCTGCCTGTTGATGGAACTGGCGGCCTACGACAACGACATTAAGGCGGAAGGGGCCAGGCAGCCGGCGATGGCGTGGCCGGCCGATCAGTTCGGGCCGGCCAGCACGACGGCCGCGGCCTGGCCGATCGACGTGAAGTTGACCGACAAGGCCGAGGATGCCGAGCCTCGAAGCGGCTGGCCGTGGATGACCTGAAGCGGGCAGTCGGGATCGGGCCGCTCGTAGTTGAGCGTGGCGGGGACGAGTCCGGCGCCGAGCGCGAGGATGCTAACGGCCATTTCCATTGCTCCACCGGCTGCCCCCAGATTGCCGAAATAGCTCTTTGGCGCCGTGACCGGGACCGCCGGCAGCAGGTCGTGCAATGCGTGGGCCTCGATCTGGTCGTCATGGATCGTGCTCAGCCCGTGTGCGTTGACGTGTCCTAAGCGGTTTGGTTCGAGGCCGGCCTGGTGCAGGGCCAGTTCGATTACCCGGCGGAGCCCCGTTCCTTGCAAAGGTGCGGGAGCGCGGGCTTCCAGCCCGCATTGAGCGGCCGGGACGGCCGCGCTCCGGCATTGTGGTTCGCAGGTGGCGGCCCAACTGAGCAGGCGTGCGATGACATTGGCGCCGCGGGCTTCAGCGTGGCGACGGTCTTCGAGGATGAATGCCCCGGCGCCCTCGCCCCAGACTTGGCCGTCGCGATGGGCGTCGAAGGGCCGCATGGCCGCCGCGGGCTGGCCCTGCCGGTTAGAGAGGAATCCCATCACACAGCGGCGCACGCAGTCGAACGGGTTCATCTCCGAGCTGGCCCCACCGGCGATCATCACGTCGGCCACTCCACGCTGGATCACCCGCGCGGCCTCGCCGACGGCCAACAGACCGGAAACCCCGGCCTGGTGGATGGTGTTGTTCGGTCCGCGGGCGTCGTGGACGATCGAGATATGCGAGGCGACCATGTTGGGCAGCACCTTGAGGAAGTCCAACGGGAACGTTGCGTCCATTCCCGCAGTTGCCCATCGCTGGTAGTCGAACCGCCCGTCGACCATGCACGCACGGTAAGTCGCCTTGCTGTTCTCCGTGGCGCTGCAGATCCGATCGGCCCCCAGTACGACGCCGAACCGGTTCGGATCGACCTGGCCGGGCGAGATGCCCGCCTCCCGGCAGGCCAGCACGGTGGCCGCCACGCCAAGCTGGGCGTCGCGGCACATGATCTTCAGGCTCTTCCGCTTGGCCACGTATGGCTTCGGGTCAAAATCGTCCACCTCGGCGGCGATCTGAACCGGCAGGCCGGAAGGGTCGAACAGATGGATTTTGGCGACGCCGCTTTGCCCTTCCAGCAGCGCGTTCCAGAACTGTTCCCGGCCGATGCCGATCGGGCTGACGACACCCAGGCCGGTTACAACCACCTCAATTGGGGGCACGGAAGTTCTCCAAACACGCACAAGGTGTCTCGCGGCGAGTGATAATATCATGCACATTTTGGTCAGACAAGCCAGCCGAAAAATAGAGGTTGACAGATCGGCTGATGTTTACTAGCAATTCGGCGCGGATTGGATAAACTGGAGGCCCGGTCATCGGAGGGTCCCGAGGATCGTGGGGCATCCTGCGGCCTTTTGCTTGTTGAGGACTGTACTATGTTGGTGGAAATCGAACCTGTACGGGTGTTGCCCGGCGAGTTGGATTGTGCTCCGGTCCTGGAGCTGATCGAAGCCTATCCACCGCCCGGCAAGTGCGTCGCCGAACTCGATGAGGACGAGGACGAGGACGAGGAGGACGACGACTTCGACGATTTCGACGACGACGACTTCGACGACGACTTCGACGACGATTTCGAGGACGACCTTGATGATGATCTCGAAGACGATGATCTCGAAAACGTCTGACTTCAGCTTGCCGGAGACATTATTCATGCACGATCTAGCCGCGCAGATCGAGGAGGCCACGAGCGTCGTTCGCCGAGATTGGGCCGAGCGGCCGCGGGTCGGAATCATCCTGGGCACCGGACTGGGCAGCCTCGCCGGACAGATCGACACCGAGGCTGTGCTCAGTTACGAGACTATTCCGCATTTCCCCCGGTCAACCGCGATCAGCCACACGGGGCAACTGGTTTGCGGCAGGCTTCAAGGGGTACCGCTATTGGCCATGGAAGGCCGCTTCCACGCCTACGAAGGGTACAGCTACCGGCAGATCACGTTCCCGGTCCGGGTGATGCGGGCATTGGGCGCCGAGTTGCTGATCGTCTCGAACGCCTGCGGAGCCATGAACCCGCAGTACGCCCGGGGCGACATCATGGTCATCGAAGACCATATCAATCTGATGAACGGGAACCCGTTGATCGGAGTGAACGACGAGAAGCTGGGCCCACGCTTCCCCGATATGTCCGCGCCGTACGATCCGCAGTTGATCGAGCGGGCCTTGGAGATTGCCCAATGCGAGGGCTTCGTCGCCCATAAGGGTGTCTATGCGGTGGTGACCGGTCCGAATCTCGAGACCCGGGCCGAATACCGCTTTCTGCGGACCATTGGGGCCGACGCGGTGGGCATGTCGACCGTGCCCGAGGCGATTGTGGCGGTGCACGCGGGCATGAGAGTGTTGGGGCTGTCGATCGTCACCGATATGTGTCTTGCCGACGCCCTTCAGCCGGCCGACATCGACCAGATTCTGGCCACCGCCGCCGAGGCCGAGCCGAAGCTTCGCAAAATCGTCCTGGGCATTCTCGCTGCCGAGGAGCGGAATTCCGAATTCCGTAACACTTCAGCCATCTGAAGTAGTTTCCACACAGATTAGGACCTGCGCACAAATAACTTGTACGAATTCCACCAAGAGTGGCACGTCCCTGAGCGTAGCGAAGGGCGTGTTTGGGGCACCTTGCCACGCCCTTCGTTCCTCAGGGCGTGCCACCCGGCTATTGCAACCGATTGTAAAAGCCGGTCTGGCGTGGTCTATTTGTGTGTTTCACCCTGTTGATTAGGCTGCCGCCAAGTCCTCGCCATGTTTCACCCGGTCGAAAGTCCCGTTTCGTTCCCGAAGCTAGAGGAGGCGATCGCGCGGTTCTGGAAAGAGCGGCAGATTTACGAGAAATCGCTTGAGGCCCGAGCTCGTGCCCCAGCGTTCGTCTTCTATGAGGGTCCGCCCACGGCGAACGGACTGCCCCATCCGGGGCATTGCCTTACCCGGGCAATCAAGGACCTCTTCCCCCGCTACCATACTATGCGAGGATACCGCTGCGAGCGGAAAGGCGGCTGGGATACACACGGACTGCCGGTCGAAGTCGAGGTCTGCAAGGAACTGGGAATCCACAGCAAGAAGGAAATCGAAAGCTACGGCGTCGAGCCGTTCATCCGCAAGTGTGTCGAGAGCGTCTTCCGCTACACCAAGGAGTGGGAGGAGCTGACCGAGCGGCTGGGGTTCTGGATACATCTCGACGAGGCATACGTCACCTACCACCAGAGTTACGTGGAGAGCGTCTGGTGGGCGCTCAAAAACCTCTTCGACCGTGGGCTGCTCTACCATGGCCACAAGGTCGTCTGGTGGTGGGCCCAAGGTGGAACCGCGCTGAGCGCCGGCGAAGTGGGCCAGGGCTATCGCGAGGTGGCCGACCCGAGCATCTACGTCCGGTTCCCGTTGGTCGACCAGCCGGACGGCCGGTTCGGCGATGATACCGACCTGCTCGTCTGGACCACCACGCCCTGGACGCTGCCGAGCAACCAGTTTGCCGCCGTCCGGCCCGACCTGGAGTATTCGGTCGTTTCCGTTAAGGGCGAGTCGCGCAAGCTGGTGATGGCCTCGGCACTGGTCGACCAGATCGCGTCGAAGTCGAAAAGGGAGTTCACCGTCGAGTCGACCATAAGCGGCGAGCAATTGATTGGCCGGCGGTACGTCCCACCGTTCGATTACTATCAGAGGCAACCCCTTTGGGAGTTGGCGACTCATTATTTTGGTAGAGGATCTAGAGGATCAACTCCAGAAGAAGATAGAAATCAAGATGTTACTCAATGGCAAAACGGTAAAAATGTCCGAGGTTTTGCCAATTGGCGAGTCGTGGAAGCCGAATTCGTGTCGGCTGACGCTGGCACTGGTATCGTTCATATTGCGCCCGCGTTCGGTGAAGACGATTGCGAGATTTTCAAGAAGATACGAGACCGTACGTCACCCTCCGGTAGTTGGAGTTGGAGGCCGAAAATGATCTGCTCGGTCGCGCCCGACGGAACCTTCACCGCCGAAACGCCCGAGTTTGAAGGCCGCTGGGTCAAGGAAGCCGACGGCGATATCTGTCGCCGGATGCGCGCCTGCGGTGTGCTCTTCCACCAGGAACAGTACGTGCACGACTATCCGTTCTGCTGGCGTGCCGAAGAGGACCCGTTGATCCAGTACCCCCGCCGTGGCTGGTTCATCCGCACTGCGCAGCTTAGGGACAAGATGCTGTCCAACAACCGGCGGATCAACTGGCTGCCGGAACACATCCGCGATGGCCGGTTCGGCAACTTCCTGGAGACGAACGTGGATTGGGCCCTCTCGCGGGAACGGTACTGGGGCACCCCGCTGCCGATCTGGGTCTGCGAGCAGACCGGCCACATGGAAGCGGTCGCCAGCTACGACGAGTTGCTGGGCAAGCCGGGCGTGACGGGGACCGAGGCCTGGGAAAAGGCCAAGCGGCAAAGCCCCGAGTTGCCCGATCACCTGTGCGTGCACAAGCCCTACATCGACGCGGTCACTTACGACTCGCCGAAAGCCAAAGGTGCGCGCATGCGGCGGGTTCCCGAGGTGATCGACTGCTGGTTCGACTCCGGTGCGATGCCGTTCGCCCAATGGGGGTATCCGCACCAGCCGGGCTCCAAGAAGCGGTTCGAGGCCCAGTTTCCCGCCGACTTCATCAGCGAAGCCCTCGACCAGACCCGCGGGTGGTTCTATGGGCTGCTGGCGATCAGCACGCTGCTGTTCTCCCGGGCCGGCTCAGAGGGCCGGCTCACGTTGCCTGACATCGTGCCCAGGCAACCGTATCCGCATCCGTAC
>JAUWHT010000252.1 GCA_030605745.1 Pirellulales bacterium
GCCGCGGATCGACTACCTGCCGGTGTTCCTCAATCTGCTGGGCCGCAGCGGCACCGGACAGAAATTGACCACCTACACGCACCTGATCCACGGGGCCACACCGGGCCAAAAACTGTACGTGATTATCCTGGACAACGGCCGGACGAATATCCTGAGCGATCAGGCCGCCTGGTCGTCGCTGCATTGCATCCGCTGCGGAGCGTGTCTGAACACCTGCCCAGTCTACCGCCGCACCGGCGGTTGGGCCTACGGCTGGGTATACCCCGGGCCGATCGGCTCGATCATCACGTCGCACCTGGTCGGGCTGAAGCAGGCAGGCACGCTGCCGTTCGCCTGCTCGCTGTGCGGCGCCTGTGAGGAAGTCTGCCCGCTGAAGATCGACATCCCGCACCAGTTGGTCCACCTGCGGCATCGGGCGGTCAACGAGCCTTCGCCGATGAACTCGCTTACTGAGCGATTGACCTGGAAGGCCTGGGCCTGGGCAATGGGCGGCCCGGTACGGTACAAGCTGGCAATGTGGGCGGTACGACTGGGCGTGCGGCTGGCGAAGTTCCTCCCCTGGCATCCCGGCAAGCTGGGCGCCTGGACCCGCGGTCGCGAGCTGCCCAAGGTATCCGGCCCCGCATTCAGAACCTGGTGGCGACGCAGTAGCGACGCCGCTTGCGACTTTGCAGAAAACGAAAAAGAGTAACATTTTAGCCGAATGGAGTTTTCGCGTGATTCTCGACAATAGCCGGGGGACAACGTCCCGCGGGTGTATCACCGCGACGCGTTGCGTCCCGGCTATTGCCTATTTTTGTACGAAAGTTGCTGCATCCCGCTGAAATGTCACAAAAAAAGAGGTAACCGACCATGAACAGCCGTGACGCCATCCTCCAGCGAATTCGTACCGAACTGACCGGCGGTCCGACCATCGAGGAGCCGCTGGTCCCTGAGGTCTGGCCGCAAACGGGTCCTTCGACCGAACAGCTCGTCGAGCGTTTCACCGGCGAGCTTCAGGATGTTCAGGGCGAGGTCGTCCGCGGCGGCTCGATGGACGAAGCCCGGCAGAAATTGGCTGAGTTGGCGGATCAGTCGCAGTGGGAGATGATCGGCTCGGTCGACCGCCCGATCTGCCGCGAAGTGGCCGGCGGGCTGGCACCGGAGCAGGTGGCCTGGGCCGCCGACGATTGGCAGCCGCAGTACATGGCGGAACTCTCGGCCGGCATGGTCGTGGCCGAGCTGCTGCTGGCCGACACCGGAAGCTGCATGATCGCCTGCGACACGCCCCAAGAGCGGCTGCTGTGCTACCTGCCGCCGGCCTGCGTGGTGGTGGCCCGGACCGGCCAGTTGGCCGAGCACATGTCGGCCGCCTGGGACCGGATCGCCCGACGGACGGCCGATCCGGCGCGTCGCGGCGAGTCCGTGTTGGTCACCGGTCCCAGCCGCACTGCCGACATCGAGAAGATCCTCATCCTGGGCGCCCATGGTCCCAAGCGGCTGGTGGTTTTGCTGGTGGATTAACGAGAGAAAACAGCTATAATCAGAGTATCATGGCAATTACCTGCCCGCGATGCGGAGCGGGTTTCGACGTTACGTTGTTCCAGTTCGGACACCAGGTCCGGTGCGACTGCGGGGCGTGGGTTGATCTGCGCTGCGGTCACACCATGCCGGATCCGACACAACCTCGGGAGGACGGGCAAATGGCGGAAGTTCAACTCGGCAAAATCACCCACTACTTCGGCAAGATCGGGGTGGCTGCCATTGAGATCACCCAGGACTCGCTGGCCGTGGGCGATACGATCCACATCAAAGGCCACACCAGCGACTTCACCGAGAAAGTCGACTCGATGCAAATCGACGGCCAGTCGGTCGACGAGGCCACCGTGGGCCAGTCGGTCGGCATTAAGGTGGGCGAACACGCCCGCGAACACGACCTGGTCTACAAGGTCGTAGAATGAACCGTTTGTGGTTTAGCCCGGATGATTCATAGAAAATCCGTTTAGCCGCCGGGCTTGCCCGGCGCGTTGACGTTGTTGGGGTGGCAGTTAAACTGCCACCCCAACAGATTGATACCCATCAACGCGCCGGGCAAGCACGGCGGCTAAACGTCTGCAACCACGGCCAGAGCAGAGGTGCGTTCTCGCCAAGGTACTTCCAGCGGAAGTAGAACTGCCGAAAACACTTCGTATGAAGCTCTTCGACCTGCCCGGCTGAAAGGTGCCGGTACTTTAACACCGGTGTGTAGACTGTGTACCGGCTGAAGTCGAAATCGGCGATCTGCTCCTTGATCTCCCGGAAGAACTCCGTGCCCGGGTAAGGTGTAACGATGTTGAAGTTGGCAAACGTAGGGTTGATCATCTTGGCGTAATCCAGCACCCGGCGGATCGACTGCTCGGTATCGTCGGGAAACCCGATCATGAACCCGGCCACCGTGCGGATCCCCAGGCTGCGGCAGGTATCGATGAACTCCCACTGCCGGTCGATCCGGATCGGCGCGCGGCGATACCGTTTCAGCGTCTCCTCGTCGGGCGTTTCGATACCCACGGTGATGCTGGTCAACCCGACTCGCTTCAGCATCCGCAGCACTTCGGGCCGCATCAGGTCGATCCGGGTCTCGATCGAGAACTGTATCTTCCGCGGCAACCGCCCGATCAGTTCCGCCAACTGGAACACTACCTTGCGATTGAGCCCGAACAGCGGATCGCGAAACTTGAACGAGCGGAAGCCCCAATGCCGCACGTCGTGGCGGATTTCGTCGAGCACGGCCTCCGGATCGCGGAACCGGGCCGAATTCTCCAGGATGGTGTACGGGCAATAACTGCACTTGAAGGTGCAGCCCCGGCTGGTCTGGATCAAAGTCGTGGGAAACCGCCAGAAGTCGTAGCCGATGCGAAACCGCCGCGGCCGAAACGGCGACCAGTCGGGCGGCGGCAGCAGGTTCAGGTCCTCGATCGTGCCAAGCTGCACCACCTGGCCGCCGTACGAGAGCACCTCGTCCAGCTTCCATAGCAGTTGTTCCGCTTCGCCTTTGACGACGGTCACGTCCAGGGAGTCGAACGCCTCGGGCATTACCGAGGCCAGTAGTCCGACGACCAGCACGCGGGCGTTCGGGTGGCGGGATTTCAGCTCGGCGATGGTCCGCCGCTCAAGCTCCAGCGTGATCAGCGAGGGCACGAAAACGTACAGGTCGGCTCCGCCGGGGATGCGGTCCTCGGCATATTCAACCCGGTGTCCTAACCGGCCGAAGACGGCCGCCAGGTGGGCATACAACAGGGCAACAGGCCGGTGATCGCGTGTGTAGTAGCGACGGATAATCCTGCCACGCAGCCCGCCGCGACCAGGATAATACCCCACGCCGAATCCACCCGCGAAATCCTTCGAGGCATCCAGTCTTCGTGTATCCCAGAGAACAATGTGCATCTTATGTCAGTCGTTTAGCCGCCGGGCTTGCCCGGCGCGGTGGTGGGTATCCATACGCCCGAACCCAAACCCCCCGGGCAAGCCCGGCGGCTAAACGAACGTAACAGGTGATCCTGTATGAGGGGAACTCTTCCCCCGGGCTCTGCGG
>JAUWHT010000068.1 GCA_030605745.1 Pirellulales bacterium
GGCTCCACAGCGCAAGTTTACCTATTTTAACATTTATCGGATTTTCAACCTTTTTTTCGCCCCGGCCGCCCAGTTCCCAACTGCCATCGTCTTAGCAGAAAAAACAACCTGCGGAAAATCGGGCTTGCCCGGCGCGTTTGCGTTCGAGCATGTATTGATACCAGCCAACGCGCCGGGCAAGCCCGGCGGCTAAACGGTAGATCAGTTGAACTTAGAGCACCCCGCGGGACGTTGTCCCCCGGCTATTGCCTCGATTTATCGAACCATTTGCCGCGCGGCCGGGCACGATTTCCGCCCAACAAACAAAAACTGCTGCTCCCCGGCCGGGGGAGCAGCAGTCGGTTTGTGGATTCCCGAATCGCCACAACATCGCCAGCCGCAGCCGGCACCGGGCAGACGTTCCGCTTACTGGTAGTAAGCGAAGAACTCGCTCCCCGGATCGCCGCCGTCGCGGGTAATAATGAACATGTACAACGAGGTGTCAACCTCCGTGCTGACACTCCGCACACCACCGTCGGCAAACAAGTGGTTCACCGTCCCGGGGTGGCTGCTGCCGGGACCATGAATGTACGTAGCACTTTGATACTGTCCGGTGCTCGGGTCACCCGATGTATCCTCGTAATCCCAAGCTAGATACGTGTCGAAGGCAACAACACTCTCATCTTCGTACTTCCCGGGCACATATTTGGTTGGAGCGGAGTACGACCCATACGGTGCGTAGGTAACATCAGAAGACAGGCCCACCAAGTGTGCGTTCGTACCGTCCTGCCAGATGGCAGAGACTTCCTCAACCGTTTCGCAGGCGAGGACGGTATTTGAGGTACCATCGGAGAAATCGGCCATGCGATTCTTTTTTCCTGGATAGATTGCACCGTCCGGATGAGCCGCCGAATAGGGTGTGGTACCAGGACCAGGAGCAGTATAGTAGTTCAGGCTGGCCTGGCTGGTCGCACCGATGGCCTTGTAGTTGGTAATGGCTCCCTCCGGCGGCGTCAAACTCGTGTCGAAGTACTCCTCGCCCGAATAACTCGGGCAGACGAATCCGCCGACTCTGGTCGTCATTGCCACAGAGTTGGCTATCAAAGGTGTGTTCTGCTTGATCTTGAGGGAATCATACAGGTTTCCCTCCTCCATGTACGGCAGCAGATAGGTCAGCCAACTCCAACCGAAACCGTTGGTAGCCGTCCACTGGCTCGTTGGGAACCTCTTGAACGAGTCGTGGAAGTTGTGCGTTGCCAGGCCGAGCTGCTTTAGGTTATTGATGCAGGCCGCCCGGCGTGCCGCCTCCCGTGCTGCTTGGATCGCCGGTAACAACAGGGCGATCAGGATGCCGATGATGGCAATCACCACCAGCAACTCCACCAGCGTGAACCCTCTCCTACGCAATGTAATGATCATAAGACCACCTCCTTCAAAAAAAGAAATAAAAAAACCCGTGTGGTGAACACCACCGCACACAAAACGCTATTGGCGAAAAACGCAGATGAGGCATCACCTCTACTAACTCGTAGCACTACCTCGGCCCGTTCCGGAAGACCGACAGTAGCGAGTAGCAAGCTTTCCAGCCTGCACGTGTAATTTTATCAAAGGGCGTGGTACTTGTCAAACGCTATTCGGCTTTCCCCCCACAGTTGGGGGGATACGGGCGGGATTTTGCCGCTTTTCTGGCAAACCGGGGGTTTCGCGTCAAGTTTCCGGCCATAAAGCCGCGACCGTTGGTCGCGCCATGGGTTGGGCGCGACCAACGGTCGCGGCTTTATGGGACGCGACCAACGGTTGCGCCATGGTCTGGGCGCGACCAACGGTCGCGGCTTTATGGGGCCAACGGTTGTGGCTTTATGGCGAATGATTACCATATCACCATGCGCCGGACAATCGGTTATCACGTTGTGGTTGCGGGATACGGGTTGTGGCTGCCGGGTGACGAGCGAGACTCGTGGTCGACGGCATGGGATGAGCGGCTCGGGCTGATCGAGCCGCATATGCTACATCCCGGCGATCCGGTTCGCCTGCGCATGTCCGAAGAGCGCATGAAGCATCCGCCGGTGCAACTGACTCCCGAGATGACCAGCGCAGTCATCGAGGCGCTCGCAGATTGCGCGGCGAGGTCGGACTGGTCGGTGGCTGCTGCCTCGGTCGAAGCGACACACATCCACCTATTACTGACCTATACGGAACGGGACATCGATAATACAGTCAAATGGATCAAGGATCGAGCAACCAAGGCGGTTCATCGCCGCACGTCGCACACGGGTCCGGTCTGGTGCAAGGGCAAGTGGCGATCGTTCATTTTTGAGGTGGAACTCTGGCAAGCCGCCATCACATATATTGAGCGGCACAATGAACGCCGCGGCGTGGGGCCGCGGCCGTATGCGTTCATTACGCCGGATATCATCCCATAAAGCCGCGACCGTGGGTCGCGCCATGGGTTGGGCGCGACCAACGGTCGCGGCTTTATGGGGGAGCAGGTACAATATTGCCATGCTGGTGCCCGAGAGGCAACACAATTTTGCTCTGGAGGTTGTCCGCACGCTGCGCTCTGCGGGGTTCGAGGCGTACTGGGCCGGCGGCTGCGTGCGCGACCGGCTGCTCGGCCGGGAGCCGAAGGATTACGACGTGGCCTCCAGTGCCCAGCCGGGGCAAATTCGTCGGCTGTTCGGCCACAGGCGTACTTTGGCTATCGGGGCCGCCTTCGGCGTGATTACGGTCATCGGGCCGAGCGGGGCCGGAACGGTCGAAGTGACCACCTTCCGCCGCGAGGCCGCCTACAGCGATGGCCGGCATCCCGATCAGGTTACCTTCAGTTCTGCCGAAGAAGATGCTTCGCGGCGCGACTTCACGATCAACGGGCTGTTTTTCGATCCGATTGAAGAGGAGGTGATCGACTTTGTCGGCGGCCGCGAAGACCTTGCCCGGCGCGTGATCCGGGCGATCGGCTGGCCGCGGGAGCGATTCGCCGAGGACAAGCTGCGGATGCTCCGCGCGGTCCGCTTTTCGGCAACGTTCGATTTCGAGCTGGAGGCCGACACGCTGTCTGCCGTCCGCGAGATGGCCCACGAGATCACCGTGGTCAGTCCGGAGCGGATCGCCGTAGAGATGCGCCGGATGCTGGTCGAGCCGCGTCGGGCCGACGCGGTCCGCATGTTGCTCGAGACCCGGCTGGCCGAGGTCGTCTTACCCGAGGTAGTGCCGGAGGATGATGCCGCGCGCCGGCGGCTGGACCACACGTTGGCAGTGCTCGAGCGATTGTCGCAGCCCGGTTTTCCGCTGGCGCTGGCCACGCTGTTGTACGAACTGGTCGATCCGGCCGGCGCCCGGCAGATCGGCAGCCGCTGGCGACTGTCGAACAAGGAGATCGATCGCGTGTGCTGGCTGGTTGGACATTACGCCGTGCTGGGCAACGCCCGGGCGATGCGCTGGTCGGTGCTGCAACCGATCCTAATCGCCGAGGGGATCGAGGACCTATTGGCGTTGCGCGAGGCGGGCTGCCCAGGCGGCTCGGACGAGTTGGCGTATTGCCGCTCGCTGCTGGACCAGCCCTGGGCGCGCGACGTGCTCGACCCCCCGTCGCTTTTAAGCGGCAACGACCTGATCGAGCACGGTGTACCCGTCGGCCCCAAGTACCGGCACCTGCTAAAGCAGGTCTGCGCGGCCCAGTTGGACAAAGAAATCCACACCAAGGCCGAGGCGCTCGAACTGGTCGATCGGCTGCTGGAAGAGTAGGCGGTAGCGGACTATACTTAAGAATTCGAACTCCTAACTTCAAGTTTTGCACATTTTCGGGCTCGAAATGTAGCTGAAATGGTATCGGCCTCCAGGCCAATTTGGGATAGCATGTGATTCAACCGTCACAAAACATTCCCGCAGGCAAGGAGGCCGACCCATGCAGCTTACTACAGGA
>JAUWHT010000313.1 GCA_030605745.1 Pirellulales bacterium
CGTACTGCTTCATGCCCCCCGGAAATCCCGGCCCCCGGCCGCGCCCACATCCTTCAGACACACGAGTAAAACCTCATACTTCGCCCGTGCTGAGTATAGTTGTTCCTAGCCAACTCGGTTGGCGTGAACCCGCCAGCAGGATCCGGCCCACCTCCTTCCAGAACGAACGTATCGCCGCCGATATCCGAAGGACAACGGAAAGGGGCAAGTGCGGTTACCCGGGCCTGCTCGTTGGCCGGGTCAGTGATCGGCAGGCTGAAGTCGATCATGTTCTTATAGACCGCCGTTTGTTCCATGTATGGCAGTATTCGGGCGCTCCATGCCCAGCCCGGCTCGCCGAACCAGTGGGGTGATTTTGTGCTGGGATCGTAGGCGGTCCAACCGGCCGGCAGCCGCTTACGGGAGTCGTGGTGAAGTTGAAGTCCCAGGCCGATCTGCCTGAGATTGTTGCAGCACGAAATCCGCCGGGCCGCACCGCGTGCCGCTTGAATCGCCGGCAGCAACAGGGCAATCAAGATGCCGATGATCGCGATTACCACGAGCAATTCTACCAAGGTAAATCCAGTTCGTCGCGTAAACATGCTATTGTCTCCTGTTAGAGAAAATCGCACTGCACCGCTGATTTCACGTCAGGCTGCGCGCGCAAAGACAAACTTCCAATGCCAACATCGCCAAAGAGAGTTCACGCGATAGCCGGCGGAGCGCGACTGTGCCACAGCAGCGGCACCTGAATGGCCGGACGGACCGGCACCAATGAAACAAGCTCTTGGTCCAGGGCCGTGGACGTTACCTCCTGCACGTCCTCGACCGTGACCGGCTTCTGGGCAAGGAACTTGCAGACCGGGCAGCGCTTATGATCACACTCGCCGTGGCCGTGATCGTGAAACAGCGCAGCCACCGTCACCGCCAACAAGTAGTTCGCGGCCAGCAGGATCGTCAGCTTGTGCATTTGTGACGGCATGGGGGAATCCACTCGATTCCAGGTGACCACAACCCCTACAGTATACCAAAAGCCGCCGAGCGGGTCACCCTTGCGGCAATAGCAGGAAGTAAGTACAATATATGCATAGGTCTGAATTGTGTCAACTACCGGCACCTGGTTTTGAGAGCAGTTGCGGTGATTCTAAGGAATTGAGGGGTAACAATGAACCGCAAATTGAAAGCAATCTACAGAGAAGGGGCCTTTATTCCCGAGGTTTCGTGTAACCTTCCTGAAGAATCGCAGGTTGAGTTGTTGGTTGAGGGCCCACTGCTTCTTCCTCCCGCAGTAACCGATCCAGAAGAGAAATTCCGGCTAGTAAAGATGGTTATGCAGCGGATGCGTGAGAACCCGGTTCCCCAAGGGGCGCCTCAGTTCACGAGAGACGAACTTCATGAACACCGTTGATACGAATGTCCTGTTCTACGGCCGCCCAAAGACGTTGGGGAGTGTGCGATGAAAACCAGAATTTCTGAGCAGGGTCTACTCATTCCGAAGCAATGGTTTGAGGGTATTGACGAGGTTGAAGTGAGTCGAGAGAATAACGTGATTGTCATAGTCCCACTTGGCGCGGAAGACCCGATTCGTGACCTTGGGAAGCAGCCGATCGCAATTGACGTGAACGATGCCTCGGCCAATCATGATCGTTACATCTACCACACATGAAGCAGGCTTCACGATGGAGCCCTGACATCTTAATCCCACTCCAGCACCGCGCCGGTATCGGCGCTGGTGGCCATGGCAGCGTACTTGGCCAGGCAGCCGGTGTTGAATTTTGGCCGGCGGGGCTTCCATTTTTTGGCCCGCTCGGCTAACTCGTCTTCGCTCAGCCGCACGTCGAGCTTGTGGACGGGTATGTCGATCTCGATGATGTCGCCGGGTTGAAGCAGTCCGATGGGCCCTCCGGCGGCGGCCTCGGGGCTGATGTGTCCGATGCAAGCGCCGGCCGAGCCGCCGGAGAATCGGCCGTCGGTGATCAGTGCCACGCGGTCGTCCAGGCCCATGGCCTTGATGGCGGCAGTGGGTGCCAGCATTTCCTGCATGCCGGGCCCGCCCCGGGGGCCCTCGTAGCGGATCACCACCACGTCGCCCGCTTTGACCTTGCCGCCTACGATCCCCTCGTAGGCCGCGGTCTCGGTCTCGAAGATCACGGCCGGACCGGCGTGCGTTAGCATTTCGGGCAGCACCCCGGCCGCCTTAACCACCGCGGCGTCGGGCGCCAGGTTGCCGTACAGGATGGTCAAACCGCCCTGTTGGCTGTAGGCGACGTCGACCTCGCGAATGCAATCGGCCGGGTCGAACCCCAACTCATCGGCGGTCAGATCGAGGATCGAGTCGGCGGTCTTCTCGACGCTCATCCCCTCGTTGTTCCGCTGGCCCTTGGCGGTGACCGCGGCTAACTGCAGTGCCTCTTGCTTGACCGTCTCGGCACGAATGTCGTACTCGGCGATATTCCGGCCCAAGGTATTGCCGGTGACGGTCGGGCAGTCGAGGTGCAGCAGCCCGGGCCGTCCGCGGTTCACACTACCGAGGATCGTATGAACACCGCCGGCATTGTGTATGTCTTCCAGATGATAGTGGCTGCTGGGCGCGACCTTGCAAACGTTTGGCGTCTGCCGGCTGAGCCGGTTGATCCGTTCGATGTCGAAGTCGATGCCGGCCTCGTTTGCCACGGCCAGCATGTGAAGCACTGTATTGGTGCTTCCGCCCATGGCCATGTCGAGCACCATCGAGTTGTCGATCGACTCGATGGTGACGATCTCGCGGGGCAGCAGCCCGTGGCCTTCGCCCTTTTTGTCGAACTCGAGCACCATTTCGACGATCCGCTGGGCAGCGCGGCGAAAGAACTTCTTACGCTCGGCGCTGGTGGCAAGCAGGGTACCGTTCATTGGCAGGGCCATACCCGAAGCTTCACACAGGCAGTTCATACTGTTGGCGGTGAACATGCCCGAGCAGGAGCCGCAGGTGGGACAAGCGATCTTCTCCAGATCAAGCAGTTCCTCGGCACTCAGCTTGCCGTCCTGCCTGGCCGCGGCGCCGATGAACACGTCGATCAGATCAACCGAGCGACCGTCGGCCATTTTGCCGGCCTCCATCGGCCCGCCGCTTACGAAGATCGTGGGGATGTTGCACCGCACGGCGGCCATCAACATGCCGGGCACGATCTTGTCGCAATTGGGGATGCAGATCATGCCGTCGAAGCAGTGGGCCCGCAGCATCGTCTCGACCGAGTCGGCGATGATCTCGCGGCTGGGCAACGAGAACTTCATGCCCGTGTGACCCATGGCAATCCCGTCGCAGACGCCGACCGTGTTGAACACAAACGGCACCCCACCGGCCTGGCGGACGTGCTGCTCGACAAAGGCGCCCACTTTGTCCAGGTGCACGTGACCGGGGACAATCTCGTCGTAGCTATTGCAGACAGCGATAAAGGGCTTCGAGAAATCAGTTTCACCCACGCCGGTCGCCCGCAGCAGACTCCGGTGTGGGGCCCTGGCGTCACCCAGTTTGATGGTGTCGGATCGCATTCTTCAGGGGTCCTTTCGTGTGCAAGGAATATCCACTGGCAATCGCTGGCCACGGAGGGTATTATAACGTCTTGCCGACTAACCACCATGACGCACGATGCAACTGAAGTTTCTCTACTTCGATCTCGGTAAGGTCCTGGTCAATTTCGAGATCAACCAGATGTTCCGGCAGATGGGCGCGGTGTCGGGCATCGACCCGGCGCGAGCGGAAGCGGCCGTATTCGGCGATGGGCTGCAATTTCGATACGAAACCGGGCAGATTTCCAGCGCCGAGTTCTACGAGGCTTTTTGCCGGCAGACGGGCACCCAGCCCGACTACGATGCCCTGGCGCTGGCCGCCAGCGATATCTTCGAGCTTAACCTCTCCGTCCTCCCCGTAGTCACCCAACTGTACGAGGCCGGTTACCCGATGGGCATCCTCTCCAATACGTGCGAGAACCATTGGGAGCACTGCAAGCGGCGCTTCCGGATCGTCGCCGAAGGGTTTGCGGTCCGCGCGCTGAGCTACCAGATCGGCGCCCACAAGCCGGACCCGGTGATCTTTCGCGCAGCCGCCGAACTGGCCGGTGTGGCGCCGCAAGAGATATTCTTCGTCGACGATTTCCCAGAGCACGTCGCCGCCGCCAAGACAGTAGGTTTCGACGCAGTCCAATACACCTCAACGTCGGAGTTGGTCGAGGAGTTGCGAAGTCGGGGGATACGGTTCAATTATTGATCGCCGGTCAACGTCAGTTAAGTTCAGTCCGTCGGGCGCGGTGGTGTGAAGGACCAAACAGCTAGGACGTAGACGATTCGATCTTCTTCGAGTACCTGGAACTCGATGCCCAGTGGCGGGGCAAACGCGATCCGTGCGTTGCCCGAACGCGACTCGCCAAGCGAATCGGCCAGGGCGGCGTCCAGACGGTCTGCCGCGTCGCGCACGCTGCTGCGATCCTCAGCGTCGAGCCAAAGTTGGGCAAGCCATCGCTCGGCCGACGGGGCCCAAAGGACGGTGAACCTCACTGGCCGGCCCCTCGCTCAAGATCCACCCAGATTTCGGACAGTGGGCGACCGGTGCGCTGCTTGCGCAACTGTTCAATCTCGTCGTCCGAAAACGGCGAGAGGTGCTTGGCCTCTTCGCTGTCCCTGGGCTGGTAGAAAGGCTGAAAAACGCCGAGGACCTTTCCCGAGAGGTCGCAAATCGGCAACATCCCCTCAGCCCGCGCGAGCTTTTCCCCAAGCGCTGCATCAACGACCAACTTGCTCATTGCGTCAACCTCCAATCTCCCCCTACGCTTTTTATTCTAGCACACCGACAACCTTGTGGGAAGCCCTATGTACACCCGACTGTCCACTAAAGGACGTACCGGTTGACCACGTTCTCGAACAGTTCCTGTCGGCCGCTCACATTCGGCGTTACGTCGCCCTTTTTGAGCATGTACTTCTCGAGTGAGGCGAAGTTGTGCTTGCCGGCCTCGATCTGGGCGCCGATGCCGGTGTCCCACGAACTGTAACGGTCGTTGACCATGCCCTCGATTTCACCTTCAGCCCGGATGGCTGCGGCGATCTTTAGGCCCTTGGCGAAGGTGTCTATACCGCCGATGTGAGCGTAGAACAGGTCGACCGGCTCGAAGCTTTCGCGTCGGACCTTGGCGTCGAAATTCACCCCGCCGGGTGCCAGACCGCCCTTGTGCTTCAAGAAGGCCAGCATGATCTTGGTGGTCATGTAGACGTCGGTGGGGAACTGGTCGGTGTCCCAGCCTAAGAGCAGGTCGCCCGTGTTGGCGTCCACCGAGCCCAAAAAGCCCTGGTGGCCGGCGTACTCCAGTTCGTGCTCCACGGTGTGACCGGCCAGCGTGGCGTGGTTGGTTTCGATGTTCAGCTTCACATGCTCTTCCAGCCCGTACGCCCGTAGGAAGTTGATACACGCGGCGGCGTCGAAGTCGTACTGGTGCTTTGTCGGTTCCTTGGGCTTGGGCTCGAAGTAGAACTGTCCGGTGAAGCCGATCTGCTTGGCGTAATCGACGGCCATGTGCATGAAGTCGGCCAGGTGGTCCAGCTCGCGCTTCATATCGGTGTTCCACAGGTTCATGTATCCTTCGCGGCCGCCCCAGGAGGTGTAGCCGTCGCCGCCGAGCAGCTTGGTTACCTCCAGCGCCTTTTTGACCTGGGCGGCGGCAAAAGCGAACGAGTCGGCATTGCAGCTCGTGGCCGCACCGTGTACATAGCGGGGATTGCTGAACAAGTTGGCGGCGCCCCAGAGTTGCCTGATGCCGGTCCGGTCCGATTCGTCCTTGATGACCTTGACCACCGCGTCGAGGTTCTTGTTGGTCTCGGCCAGGCTGTCGCCCTCCGGGGCGACGTCGCGGTCGTGGAAGCAGAAGAAGCCGACGCCCAGTTTCTCCATGAACTCGAAGGCCACCTTGACGCGGTTGACTGCATTGTCAACCGTATCCTCGGCACCTTCCCATGGCCGGACCATCGTGCCCGGCCCAAACGGATCGGCGCCCGTGCCTCGCATCGTGTGCCAGTAGGCCACACTGAAGCGGAAGTGGTCCTTCATCGGCCGGCCTTCCACCAGCTCGTTCTCGTCGTAATAGCGAAACGCCAGCGGATTCTTCGAATCGGGTCCTTCATACTTGATTTTCTGAATGTCGGGAAAAGCGGTCATGGTTTGGTCTCCTTGATAGGGGTTAGGGGCAAGGGGTTAGGGGCGAGGGATTAGCTCCAATTGCAATTTGCAATTGTCAATTTGCAATTTTCAATCGACCCCTCGCCTCTAACCTCTCCCCTCATGTCTTCCGTAGCACAATCCAATCGCCCAGCCGGGGGCATAATTGGGAAACGGCGAACAGCAGGCGTGCCTTGCCGGGGACGACCAACTCGGGGCGTCGTCGTCGGCAGGCGGTTAGTATCGCCCGGGCGAGCTTCTCAGGTGGGATGCCTCGGATTTTCACACCCGCCCCAGGAGCCCGGGCACGCTCCGGCAGGTCTTCGAGCCCTTCGAGAGGATACAGCCGGGCGTCCTTTCGGGCAATGGGGCCGGGACAGACCAGCAGCACGTGCAGCCCCTCGGGACCCAATTCCAGCCGCAACTGCTGCGAATAGGCGGCCACGGCGTGCTTGGTGGCCGGATAGGCCCCCACCCAGCGGGCCGCCGACTTCGACGCCAGCGACCCGATGTTGACCACATGCCCCCACCGTGGGAGCAGATGGGGCACCGCAGCCCGGGTGCAGCGGACCAACGCGATCAGGTTCAACTCCATAAGCTCGCGGAACTGCTCCGGGGTGGTATCGAGCACCTTGCCCCGCATCGACCGGCCGGCGCTGTTCACCAGCACGTCCAAGCGACCGAACCGCTCGATGGTCTGGTCAAACAGCCGGTCGACGTCCTCTTGCCGCGTGATATCAGCCCGCATGCCCAGCACCTCGCGGCCGGCCGCCCGCATTTCGTCGGCGGCCTGCTCCACCGCGTCGGCCTCCAGGGCCGCAATCACCACCTTCGCCCCGGCAGCAGCGAACGCCTCGGCAATCACCCGGCCCAGCCCGCTCGAACCCCCCGTGACCAGTACTACCTTGTCTTGCCAAAAACTCATGACCAATAGGATACAGTGGTCAGTGGTCAGTGACCAGTGGTTAGAATTGTCTGAAAAACAGCCGGGACGCAACGCGTCGCGGGTATCGGCTAAGGCCCGCGCAGAAATAAGCTGTACAAATTGGTGGCACGCCCTGAGGAACGAAGGGCGTGGCAAGGTGCCCCAAACACGCCCTTCGCTGCGCTCAGGGACGTGCCACTCTTGGTGGAATTCGTACAAGTTATTTGTGCGCGGGCGCTGAGTTTACGCCTCGATGGTATACGGTTCGCGCTGCGGGCGGCTGAGCAACTGGTTGGCCTCCGCGTCGTCGATGAACTGCCGCTTGTTGGGATCGAAACGCACTTTCCGCTTCAGCAGCATGGCGATATTGGCCATGTGGCAGGCGTTGACCGAGTTGCAATGCGTGTAGACGTCGGAGATCGGCAACTCGCGGGTCTTCACACAGTGGAAGAAGTTGCCCATGTGGCTGCCCAACGGCATGTTGCGGTAGAGCTTGGCGATTTCCTCGTCGAGCCACTTCTTATCGGCCTCGCTGCTGTTGATCTCTTCGATCAGCTTGCCGGTGAGGCCACCACGATTGACCCGGATCCGGCCTTTCTCGCCCTCGATAATCAGTTCGTTGTTCCCGGTGACCAGGTTGATCGTGTTACCGTTGGGCAGTGCCAGGTTGCAGTCGAAGTTGTGGGCCACATTGTAGCAGGGCGGAATTTTCACCTTGCCGGCCAGGAAATCGATCAGGTTGACGTCCTCGGGCAGCCCCGGGAAGTCACCTTTGCCTTCGGCCTCCACCACGCCGGTATCTTCGCCACCTAGCGCCCAAAGCGCGATGTCCGTATGGTGGACTCCCCAGTCGGTTACCTGGCCGCCGGAGTACTCCAGCCACCAGCGGAAATCGTAGTCACACCGGTTGGGGCAGTAGGGGACTTTGGGGGCCGGGCCCAGCCAGAAGTCCCAGTCGAGTTCTGCAGGCGGGTCCTGGGCTGGGAACGGACCTCCACTTAACGCCCCGCCGACGGAACTGATCGCGTGGAGTTTCTTGCCCAGCCGACCGCTTCGGGCAATGGCCACCGCTTTGAGGAACCTATTGCCACATTCACTTCGCTGCTGCGTGCCGACTTGGAAGACCCGGCCCGTCTCCTTGACCACCTTACACAGCATCTTGCTCTCGTCGATGGTCAGCGTGAGCGGTTTCTCGCAGTAGACGTCTATTCCGGCCTTCAGGGCGGCAATGGCGATGGCCGTGTGCCAGTGGTCGGGTGTCCCGATGGTCACCGCTTCCACGTCCTTTCGCTCGAGCAACTTGCGATAGTCACTGTATATCTCGCATTTCCCATCGTAGCGCGAGGCGAAGGCCTCGGCGTAAAGGCGGTTCACGTCGCAGACGGCCACCATGTTGCCAAGCTGGCCAGCCTGATGGCCGATCCTCGCGCCGCGTCCGTCCATCTTGCCCTTGTGTCCCCCTCTGTCGATGTAGAGGCTGGTGCCGATCGAGGCCACGTTCAGCTTATCGCCGGCCGGCTCTTGGGCCTTGGCGTAGGAACTGGTCCAGACGTAAGGCGCCGCGGTCCCGGCGGCAGCGATGCCGGCAGTGGTCTTCAAGAAATCGCGGCGTCGGAATTTGAAGCCGCTCATACTGACACTCCTTTTGCTAACAATGAAGGGCTAGGCTGGTTGCACGGTCGAGCCCAGGCGGTACACTTTCCCCTGATTCCTACATTCTACCATCCCGGTTGTGGAGAATGCCAGGAGGGTCCCTACCGGGGCGAATTATTGAAACAAACGGGAATTTATGTAGCATTTTAGCGGAATACAGTATTCGCGTGATTCTCGCTGGTCCAATAGCCGGGGGACAACGTCCCGCGGGTGAATCACCGCGACGCGTTGCGTCCCGGCTTTTTGTCTCTTTCTGTGCGAAAGTCACTGCAAACCGCTAAAGTGTTACGAATTTATTAGTTTACATCACTCAAATCCGCGAGTCTTGACATGTCCGCCGTCCAATCGGCCTGTCCGCCTAGGCCTTCGCAGACCAAGATTGTGGCCACAATCGGGCCAGCTTGCTGCAAGGAAAACCAACTGGCCGAGTTGCTGGCCGCCGGCGTCGATGTTTTTCGGTTGAACACGGCCCATGGCGACCGCCGCGAGCACGAGCACACATTGGCGGCGATCCGCAGCGCCGCCGCGAAGGTCGGCCAGCCGGTGGCCGTGCTGGTCGATCTGGCGGGGCCGAAGATACGTCTGGGCGAACTGCCCGGCGGGCAGCTCACGTGCGACGCCGGTGACCGGGTCCGCTTCGTCCGTGAGCAGCTTACCCCACGTGAAGCAGTCCCGGGCGAACTGTGCACCACCTACCGGCCGCTGGTCGATGAGCTGGCCGTCGGCGACCGCGTGATGCTGGCCGACGGAACGGTCGGCCTGGTGGTTGAGGACCGTGGCGAGGACTACGCCCAGTGCCGGGTGGTCCAGCCGGGGTTGATCCGCAGCCGGCAGGGGGTGAATTTGCCGGGCGTGAAGCTCAGCGCGCCGGCGATCGGCCCGATCGACAAGGAGAATGCTATCTGGGCCGCCCAAAACGGCGTGGATTTCGTCGGCCTGAGTTTCGTCCGCACTGCCGACGAAGTCCGCCAGTTGAAGTCACTGCTCGAGTCGCACGACTCTGCGGCCCAGGTGATCGCTAAGATCGAAAAGCCCGAGGCGCTGAACCATCTCCAGGAAATCATTGAGGCGGCCGACGCTGTGATGGTCGCCCGGGGTGATTTGGGCGTCGAGATTGACGTCGCCCGGGTGGCCGTGGTGCAGAAGGAGATCGTCGCCGTGTGCAACTGCTGCCGCAGGCCGGTGATCATCGCCACGCAGATGCTCGACAGCATGCAGCACTCGCGGTTGCCTACCCGGGCGGAGGTGACCGACGTGGCCAACGCGATCCTCGACGGAGCGGACGCATGTATGCTCTCGGGCGAGACGGCAATCGGAAAATACCCCCGTCAGGCGGTCGAGATGATGCACCGCATTGCGTTGGCTACCGAGCCGCTATGCCGCGAGCGTCCGCCGCAGCCCGGGCCGGACCTGGCCGCCGAAGGGGTCAACCAGATCACCGAGGCCACCGTATACGCAGCCGGGCGGATGGCCGAACGGCTCGACGCCAAGCTGGTCGTAGTGGCCACCGCCAGCGGCGCCACTGCACTTTCCCTGGCGAAGAACCGCAACTTCGTGCCGACCGTGGGCGTGAGCGACTCGGAAGCCACGCTACGGCGGATGTGCCTCTACTGGGGCGTGATCCCGCTTCCCGGGGCCCCCACCGGCGATAGTCGTGCGCTTTTGCAATACATCGCCGATTGGGGCAAGACTGCCGGGTTGCTCGCCGGCGGCGACCGCATCGTCCTGATCGCCGGCACCGGACTGGCCGTCACGGCACACAACATGATTGTGGTGCACGAACTGGAGTAGGCTCCCCGTCTCTTGTGTCGAACTGCTCGGGGACGTATACTGTTACTATAGGTAGTCTGATCTACCGTTTAGCCGCCGGGCTTGCCCGGCGCGTTGCCTGGTATCAATATCCTCGACCGCAAACGCGCCGGGCAAGCCCGGCGGCTAAACGACTATCGGCAGGAGACAAAGATGGGCGTTACACATGTCACGGTTCGTGTGTCAAACTTGGCCCGAGACGGGACACCTTTTGAAGATGAGTTCCTTGTCGATACCGGGGCGATCGATTGTATGGTTCCGGGAGAGCGGCTTGTCCGGGCCGGCATCCGACCGGAGCAAAAGTCGGTCTACGAGTTGGCCAACGGTCAGTCCGTGGAATACGAAGTCGGGTTTGCGCGGATCGCATTCAACGGAGCGGAGACTGTGGCGCCGATGATTTTCGGCCCGGCCGACACACAAGCCATCTTAGGTGTGGTAGCCCTGGAAAGTGCCGGATTTACGGTCGATCCGATCTCACAAACCTTGAAAAAAATCCCTGCCAAGCCGCCTAAGAGCCCGCGCAAAAATAACCTGTACAAGTTTGAGCGAGGGTGGCACGTCCCTAAGCGCAGCGAAGGGCGTGGGCGCCCGGCTCAACACGCCCTTCGTTCCTCAGGGCGTGCCACCCAATTGATCAAGTTATTTCTGCGCGGGCCCTAAAGTAGTCACTTGAACTGTCGACGGAGCACTATCATGCCAAGCTGTGTTCTTGCATACTCGGGCGGATTGGATACCTCGGTCATTCTCGGGTGGCTACAAGATGAAGGGTATGACGTGCACGCAGTGTACGTCGACCTGGGCCAGCCATGTGAAGATCGCGAGGCGATTCTCCAGAAGGCCCGGGATATCGGGGCAGCCTCGGCGCGGATCGTCGATGCACGTCTGGAACTCTGTCGTGATTTCGCCTTTCCGGTCTTGCAGTGGCAGGCGAAGTACGAGGGCGTTTACCTGCTGGGCACGTCGGTTGCCCGGCCGCTGATCTCGAAGGTCTGCCTTCAGGTTGCCCGCGAGGTCGGCGCCGACGCCTTCGCCCATGGCGCCACCGGCAAGGGGAACGACCAGTGCCGGTTCCAGTTGGCCGCCGAGGCACTCGATCCGGACGTGCAGATTATCGCCCCGTGGCGGATGGAAAAATTCCGCGAGAAATTTCCCGGCCGCAGCAAGCTGATTGCCTATTGCGAGCAGAAAGGCATCCCCGTCAAGGCGTCGGCCGAACGGCCCTACAGTTCCGACGAAAACTGCCTGCACATCAGCTACGAGGCCGGCCGGCTGGAGGATCTTTCCGTCAACGGCGTCGAGTTGGTCGACTTCGGCATGACCGTTTCACCGCAGGAGGCGCCCGAGCAGACCGAGCATGTGACGATCTGCTTCGAGTCCGGCGTGCCGGTCCGGGTAAACGACCAGCCGCTGGGCCCGCTCGCAGTCGTGGAAACCCTGAACCAGATCGGCGGCCGCAACGGCATCGGACGGATCGACATGGTCGAGAACCGTTTTGTGGGTATGAAGAGCCGCGGCGTTTACGAGGCGCCCGGCATGACGATCCTCTACGAGGCCCATCGGCTGATCGAGCAATTGACCATCGACCGCGACCTGATGCACCTGCGCGACCGGCTCACACCCGAGGTGGCCGAGATGGTCTACTACGGCTTCTGGTACACGGCGAAGCTGGACGCGCTGATGGCGTTCATCCGCAAGGCCCAACAGCCGGTCAGCGGCTGTGTGCGGCTTGATCTGTACAAGGGCAACATCATGGTCGCCGGCCGTTCGAGTCCCAACAGCCTCTACGACGAGGGCATCGCCACGATGGAAGGCGGCGGCTCGTACAACCAGGACGACGCCGAAGGTTTCTTGCGAATCCAAGGCCTGCCGGGCCGTGTGCAGGCGCGTATCAGTCCGAGAGAGTATTGAATTTCAGTAGTTTTTGGAACTACTCAAACTGTAAACGCTAGCATTGGAGGAACTACAAGATGAGTATAGACATAACGCGAAAGTTGCTGAGTGTAGTTATTGCCGTGCTGTTGTTGTCCTCTTTTGGCAAAGCGGAGACGGTCGACAAGAACTTTCTGCAATCGCTACCCGCGGCGGAACAGGCGATCAAAGACAGCGTCGACCATTGGGGGCTACCGTTTTCCGATCAATTGCGCCGGTTTGTTTCTGCCCGGGCGTCCTTCCGGAAAACGTTGGGGGAGCAGGCCCCGAAGAACTTCATCGTCGGTGTTCAGCATGGGTTGGAGAAGGTTCCCAAGAACAAGTACTGGTTCAAAGGCGACTACGTTACGTCCGTATCACTGGAGGCGGCAAGGAACGAGTATGAAAACTTCCAGGTCGCCGTGCTGCCGGAGATCGGCAAGAACCTGGAGTGTGTTATGCTTGCGGCTGGTGATCTTCATCTTCAGAACGGCGGCGGTGTTATCTCCGCGCAGAGCATCAAGATTTATCGTGTCGGTTACGTCAAAACTGCTGCCGCTCGCTATCCGGCCCTCTATACGGGCCTATGGCCGGATTATCTTCTTCCCAATGCTCCGATAAAGATCAGCGGAACCGATCTGGGGCTGTTCTGGGTCGAGATCAAAGTGCCGCGAGACGCCGCGCCGGGAAATTACAAGGGCCGACTGCTCCTGAAAGCAGACGACGAATCGGTCCCGATCGACGTGGCTCTACGGGTTCACAATTTCGTGCTGCCCAAGCGTGTACCTTTCCCCATTGTCGTGTGGACTGCGCCGAAATGGCCCTGGGGAGAGAAGATGAGTGTGGAGGATTACCGCTCGCTCGTCGCTGAGTTCCTTAGGCATGGAGTGGATCCCGTTTCTGTCGGGAGGGACTTTTTCTCGTTGGAAAAGAACGATTTCCGCATACTCGATGAGAACCTCGAGTTCTGTTTTGCCCGGGGGCTACAGCTTTTTGATATTCCCAACCCCGGCGGGAAACCCGAGAAGCTCCGGCCGTTGGTCGAACATCTGCGCAAAAAAGGATGGATCGAAAAGGCACTGGTTTATTCAAACCAGGACGAACCGGATGCGACCCAATTCGTTGCAAGGAACGTCCCATTTTACAAGAAGCTGAAGTCGCTTTTCCCAGACCTTCGGGTTTATCTTGCCAGTGAATATCATCCGAACATCGACAACGGCTGCGATATCTTGATGATCGATCTTTCCACCGGCAAAGGGCCGGATTTCGCCCGAGAGCACTGTGGAGAAGCCGAATTCTGGGTTTACTACTGTCACTTACCCGTCCGCATCGACTATTATCGACCCTTGGTTCAGGCGCCGAACATGCAGATCGACAACGAAGCGATCGAGCACCGGTTGGCCTTGTGGCTCGCCTGGAAATATCGCACCAAAGGGATGTTCATTTGGGCAGGAAACCGAGGTTGGTCCAAGAAAAACACAGACCGCAAGGATTGGGAAGAGGCCAAATGGCAACTTTCCGACCAACCGTCCGGATTTCCATACGCGGGCATCCATAACGGCAACGGCTACCTGATCTACCCCGGTCCGCATCCCAGCATCCGGCTGAAGGTACTACGCGACGGCCTGGAAGATTACGGATACTTTATGGAACTAAAGCGTCGCGCAGCCACCAGTGCCAACGAAGAACTCCGCAAAGAGGCCGAAAGATTGCTCTCGGTGCCGCAGACCGTACTGATGGACGCACACTACTTCAATCAGAACCCGGCCGGTTTGCTAGAGACAAGGAAAAAGATGGCGCGATTGATTGATGCACTTGGTGATTGAAGCTGATCGCGTGGGTACTTTTTACCCACGCTATCAAGACTGATAACTGACAACTACTCCTACATCGCAGAGATCAACTCCGCCACGTAGTCGCCGATCTCGGTCAGCACGTCCTTGCGCGGTCTGGTTGCAGCTTCCGCCACGCGGCGGACGATTGCCGAGCCTACGATCAGACCGTCGGCCACCGGTCGGAGCATCCGCACGTGCTCCGCCCGGCTGATGCCAAAGCCGATGCAGATCGGCAGCGGGGTCTGCTCGCGGAGCCAGGCGACGTTGTCGACAAGCTGCTGGGGCAATTCCTTCCGCTCGCCGGTGATGCCGGTCACCGAGACGTAGTAGATGAACCCGGTCGTCCGCTCGGCGATTTGCAGGGCCCGATCGCGCGGTGTGGTCGGCGTAATCAGTTGGATCAAACTGAAGTCTTCGCGGCGGCAGATGTCGGCCAGCGGGCCCGATTCTTCGACCGGCAAGTCGGGCACGATCAGTCCGGCCACGCCCGCCGCCTTCGCCCGGGCAACGTACTCGCTAAGCCCGTGGCGGTAGACGATCGCATAGCTCAGCATGGTGACGATCGGGGCGGCCAATTCGCCCGTTAGACCGTCGACCATATCGAGGATTTCCGCCAGCTTGATCTTCTTGTCCAGCGCCCAGGTGTACGAGGCCTGGATCACCGGCCCGTCGGCGATCGGGTCGCTGTAGGGGATGCCCACTTCGCAAATACTGCTGCCGCGGGCGACCAGTTCGCGCAGCACGTCGGCGGTGAATTCCAAATCGGGATCGCCCGCGGTGATAAACGGGATGAATGCCTTGCGGCCGGAGTTGCGGAGTTGGTCGAAGAGAGTATCAATCGCGGACATTTTTCAATGATCTCCGTTCTCACTCAAATTCTTCTCCGCGCAGCAGCGCGATTTCCTGTGCGTCTTTGTCGCCGCGGCCGGAGAGACAGACGACCACGGTCTGGTCGGGTTTCCGCCGGGCGGCCAGTTCCATGGCCTTAGCCACCGCGTGTGCGCTTTCGAGTGCTGCCAGGATACCTTCGGTCCGGGCCAGGGTATCGAAGGCGGCCAGGATCTCGTCGTCATTGGCCTCGGTGTAGCTGACCCGGCCGGTTTTCTTCCAATAGCTGTGTTCCGGCCCAGTGCCCGGATAATCGAGGCCGGCAGAAACACTGTGGACGTCGCAAGTCTGGCCATCCTCATCCTGCATCACGTAGCTGTAACTTCCGTGTAACACGCCGGGGTGTCCGAAGCAGAGCGGCGCCGCATGGTCGCCCACGTTGTTGGAGCGTCCGCCCGCCTCGACGCCGAGCAGGGCGACTCCCTGGTCTTCGATGAACGGATAAAACATCCCGGCCGCGTTGCTCCCGCCGCCGACGCATGCCACGATCAGCTCGGGCAGCCGGCCCAGTTGATCTAGGCATTGCCGGCGGGTCTCGCGGCCGATGACGCACTGGAAATCGCGAACGATTCGCGGGAAAGGGTGCGGACCGACGACCGAGCCGAGGATGTAGTGAGTGGTCTCGACCGAGGCCATCCAGTCGCGCATGGCCTCGTTAATCGCGTCGCGAAGGGTGCGCGAGCCGGTGCTGACCGGCCGGACTTCTGCTCCCAACAGCTTCATGCTGAACACGTTGGGCTTCTGCCGACGGATGTCTTCGGTGCCCATGTAGACCACGCACTCCAGGCCGAAGCGGGCGCAGGCGGTGGCCGTGGCCACACCGTGCTGCCCGGCGCCGGTTTCGGCGATCACCCGGGGTTTACCCATCCGGCGGGTCAACAGGGCCTGGCCCAGGGTGTTGTTGATCTTGTGTGCGCCGGTGTGGTTAAGATCCTCGCGCTTCAGATATATTTGCGCCCCGCCGCAATGGTTGCTCAGCCGCCGGGCGTGATACAGCGGCGTGGGCCGGCCGACGTAGTGCCGGTAGAGTTCGTCCAGTTCCGTCTGGAACGACTCGTCGGCGACGGCTTTGTCGTACTCGTCGGCCAGTTCGTCCAGCGCCCGGATCAACGTTTCGGGTACGTACCGGCCGCCGAACGGTCCGAAGCGACCGGCGGCATCAGGGATCTGTAGACTGGCGGAGACGCGCATTTGTTCACTTTATCGTCGCAATAGCCGGGGGACAACGTCCCGCGGGCGCGCCCGGCGGCTGTTAGCCGCCGGCTATTCTATTGAAAACAACAGTGCTGAAAAACCTGGATTATCTCTTGTGAAGGTCGACTGGTCAAGACGGGCGAGAAAGGAGATGGGATCCCCCGGAGCGCGGTCCGGGGGCGTTTCCAAAATCCCCAATCCCCAATTTCCAATCCCCTGACCCTTCTTCTTCCGCTATGCCGGTGGTAGAATAAATGCATGATTCGTCTTTTTGTCATCACAGTAGGTCTACTGGGCGGTTGGTACACACCTGGCGCGTCCGCGGCCGAATGGGCCCTGGAGCGAGTCGAGTTGCTCGACGGCCGCCGCTACCAGGGCCTAATCGAGTCGGAGGACGAGTCCTGGGTGAACCTGATCCAAATCCGGCGTCCGCCCGGCCGGCGCGCGTACCTGGTGATCCGGCCAATTGACCGGGCGTCGGTTGCGGCCGTGGTCCGTCTGAAGCCCCGGCAGCGGGCGAAGTTGCGGCGGTGGATCGACCAGTTCGTCCGTCACACCCAAATCGAAGCCGGGCGGATGCAGGCGATTCGACTGGACATTGTTACAGAGTCGGGCAAGCACTACCTCCGCTACCGCGGCAAGTGGTTCACGCTGTTAAGTAACCTCGATGAGCCGACCACGCGGCGGATCATCGTGCGGACCGAACAGGTGTTCATCGCTTATCGCCGGATACTGGCTGCCCGCACCGAATCCAGCCGGCCGTTGCGGTTCGTCGTCTTGGGCTCGATGTCGGAGTACCGGGCGTACCTGGAGCGGTTCGGACTGCGGATCCAGAATCCGGCCTGCTTCATCGAGGAGGAGAATCTGGTGGTCGCCGGGAGCCAATACACCCGGTTGGCCGCTCAACTGGAAAAGATCAAAGCCCAACACGACCAGATCCTTGCCGACTTGGATCGATTGGAAAAGCATCTATCTACCGGGCGCGCGGAGTTGGCCCGGCAATTGCGACAGCAAGGTACTCCCAAGGCGGAGATTGCCAAGCTGCTGGCGATAGAGAGCCGTAAGTTTACCGAGGAGATCAAGAACAAGCGGAACGAACTGAAAGTCTGCAGCCGCCAGAACGCTCGGATGTTCGACCAGATCACCCGCCAGATGTTCACCCGGCTGTACCACGAAGCCTTCCACGCCTACCTGGAGAACTACGTCTATCCGCACGATAAATACGACGTGCCGCGATGGCTAAACGAGGGACAGGCCGTGATGTTTGAGGGTGGGTTGCTGGAATCGGACACGTTGCGGGTCGACGCCCCGAACCGCGAAGCGCTGCAACGGTTAAAGGCCGACCTTGCCGACGGGCGGCCGCTGCCGCTTGCGGAACTGCTGGCCGCCGACGCGCAAGCCTTCCTGCTGCCCAGCGGCGCCGATCGGTATTACGCTTACTCCTGGGGGCTGGCCTACTACCTGGCGTTCGAGCGGCGGCGGCTGGGTAGCCCCGCACTCCAGCAGTACGTTCAGCAGTCGGCCAAGGCCGCAGGGCCGGTCGAACGCTTCGAGAGGTTCGTCGGAGTACCGCTTGAAGAATTCGAGGCGGCCTGGCAGAATTATATCTTGAAGCTTCATTAGTCAGTTTAGCCGCCAGGCTTGCCCCAATACCGTGGAATTAAGGGTAGAATTGGTAGCAACATAGTGGCACCGGCGTCTCGCCGGTCTGACGGAACTCGTGGCAACGCGTATACTTGTGTCTCACCGGCGAGACGCCGGTGCCACTTGATTTCCATTGATATCACCACTAATTCAACGGTATTGGGGCAAGCCCGGCGGCTAAACGGATTTTCGATGAATAATCCTGTACTCAGCAGAGAGGAGTTGCAAAAATGTCCCGTCCCATGGAAGTTGTGATTATTGGCGGCGTGGCCGCCGGACCGAAGGCGGCTTGCAAGATCATTCGTGTTATGCCCGACGCGAATGTTACGATTGTCGAGAAAGGCAAGTTGCTTTCTAGCGCCGTGTGTGGGCTGCCGTACTACATTTCCGGCGCGGTGCAGAAGCAGGAACAACTGCTGTCCACCCCGACGGGGGTGGTTCGTGATCCGGCGTTCTTTCAACAGGTCAAGAACGTCCACGTGCTGAACCGGACCGAAGCGGTGGAAATCGACTGCTCCGCGAAGCGCGTCCGAGTGCGGCATCTGGCCGGCGGCGACGAGTCGTGGCTGGACTACGACAAGTTGGTGATTGCCACGGGTGCCGCCCCTGTGGTGCCGCCGATTCCCAACATCGACCTGGAAAACGTCTTCACGCTTCACAGCATTCACGACGCAGAGGCAGTCAAGAACCTGCTGGCTCAGGGAAAAGTCCGCGACGTGCTTGTCGTCGGCGGGGGACTCATCGGTGTCGAAACCACCGAAGCGCTGGTTGAAAAAGGTTGCCGGGTGACAATCATCGAAATGCTCCCGCAGATCCTCAGTATGCTCGACTGGGAAATCGCCAAGCTGGTCGAGATGCACATGCAGTCGCATGGAGTCAAGGTGCTGACCGGCACGAAGGTCGAAGCATTGGAAGGCAACGGCAAGGTGACCGGCGCACTCACCAACCAGGGCACGCTGCCGGCAGACATGGTGATCCTCTCGATCGGTGTTCGCCCGACTGTCAAGCTGGCTCAAGACGCGGGGCTGGAAATCGGGACTACGGGCGCGATCAAGGTAGACCAGCGGATGTGCACTTCCGATGCGGACATTTATGCGGCCGGCGACTGCGTCGAGTGCACGGACCTTTTGACCGGTAAGCCCTGTTTCGTTCCACTGGGCTCGACGGCAAACAAGCAGGGGCGAGTGGTCGCCAACAACATTTGCGGCCGCGGCGACACGTTTCCCGGCGTTTTGGGCAGCAGCGTTTGCAAGGTTTTCGACTATTGCGTGGCCCGGACGGGGCTAACCAAAGTTGCCGCGCGAAATTTGGGTTATGAAGTGGAGACCGCGTTGGCCCCTGCGCCGGACAAGGCCCACTTCATGCCCACCGCGGCACCGCTGCTGCTGAAACTCGTGGCCGACAAGAAAACCAGGCGGCTGCTGGGCGCCCAGGCCACCGGACCGGGGGCCGCCGACAAACGGATTGACGTGGCCGCCATGGCGATTACTGCCGGCATGACCGTGGATCAGCTCGCCAATGTCGACTTGTGTTATGCGCCGCCCTATGCCCCGGCCATGGATAACATCATCACCGCTGCGAACGTAGTGCGCAACAAGCTCGATGGCCACATGACCGGCGTCTCGCCGGTGGAAGTCCACCGAATGCTGGAAGATGAGGAGGACTTTGTGTTTCTCGACGTGCGCAGCCCGGCCGAACACGAAGAGGTGCAGCTACCCCGCGCAACATTGGTCCCGTTGGGGGCCCTTCGCAGCCGGTTGGACGAGTTTCCCAAGGACAAGCAGATCGTCACTTTCTGCAAGATATCGCTACGAGGTTACGAGGCCGCATTGATTCTCAAAGCGGCCGGCTTCCAAGACGTCCGCGTGATGGACGGCGGAGTGGCCATGTGGCCTTTCGAAACCAAAGTCGTTTAGCCGCCGGGCTTGCCCGATTTTCCGCAGGTTGGTGTAACGGCTAAGTAGAGTAGTTGTTTGATTGGGTTAGAGTCTATCGTTGTAACTTCTGCGCGCCGTGCGCGCATCTTGTACAGTACTTGTTCACCACA
>JAUWHT010000029.1 GCA_030605745.1 Pirellulales bacterium
AAGATGGAGAACCCACAAGCAGACCGGCCGGCCGATGGCGGAAGCTATCCGCACCCGGCAATGTGTAATCCTACTTGGTTTCCAGTTCTCCGAAAAGCCACTTGTGAACGTGATCGACCACGGTTCTCAGCCGATCGTCACTTGCGTCGAATGCAGCGATAATTTCTGACTTGTCATTCATCGTTACTCGCCTTATTTTCGAGCAGCCGGACGCCGCCGGCTTCGTACATGGCCACCGTTGCCCGTTCGACTGATTGCCGTATCGGGTCTAAAGTCAACTTGGCATAGATTTCCGTCGTCGCCGTTCGCTTGTGCCCCAGGCTCTTGCCGATCACTTGCAGACTGCTTCCCGATAATGCCTGCCAGCTTGCCGCCGTTCGGCGAAGATCGTGTAGTCGGCAATCGGTCAGTTTGGCCCGGGCGAGAACCCGTTTCCAGATTTTCTCGGGGCATTGCAAGTGCCCGGATGCGCTCTTGCTGCTGGGGAAAACCCAAACCGAATCCCCGGCTGCATCGCGCCGCCGGGCGAGAACCCCCAGGGCCTCGGGCGTAAGAGGAATCGTCAGGGGAGTTCCGGCCTTCGTGTCGGGAATCGCCCACACCGCCCGGTCAAAGTCGATGTCTCGCCACGCCATAGACAGGAGGTTCGATCTTCGGGCAGCGGTCAACAGGAGAAGAAGCAGATAGTCGCGGACGATCTCGGAAGTTTCGACGGCCAGGCTTCGGAAGAACCGCCCCAGTTCATCGGCAGACAAAAACCGTTCGCGTTGCTTTTCCCTGAATTTCTTAATCCCGGCCACCGGGTTCGGCCCCTGCCAGAGCCCACCGTCGATTGCCACGGTAAACATGCTGTGCAGAAGCGAACGGAGCCGGTTGGCGGCGTAGTGACCGTGCTTCGCCCCGATCTTCGTGTGCAGGGCTTGTACGTCACGCCGTCGGATCGTGTCCAACTTGCGACTATGCCACCGCCTCTTGACGTAGCGGTCGTATTGCTGCTGGTCCACCTTCCATGTTCGCTTGTGTGGCCGGGCGTGCTGCTCGATGTAGTATGCGAACATCTCGCCCACAGTCGCCACTTGCCGCCGCGCTCGCCGGGCCGCCTGGGGATCGTGGCCGCGGCTGACGTCCCCAGCGAGTTCCATCGCCGCCTTCCGGGCCTGGTCAAGGCTTATATCCCCTTGCCGACCGATTCGCATTCTGGTCGGTCGCCCGTTGATCCGATGCACGAAGTAGTAGGTTCGGCTACCGGCCGTCGTGATGCACAACTGCAAACCGGGCAGCTTCGTGTCCCGGTAGTAGGTACGGCGCTTCTTGGGTGCTTCCGAGGCACGCAGACGGGCCTCGGTGAACGCAAATTGGGTGACCAAGTGACTCTTCCTCGGGTATCTGGTGCTGCGCTGGTGCTACGCTCGGCGTCAAATATCGTCAATCTTGGCGTAGCACCATCAATGGAGTTTATGCGTTTCCCTCGGGAAAGTCAACCCCAGTCAACAATGGTCTATCACTATGCCTGCCCGGGGGGAGAAACTCTGGATCACTTAGTCTAGGTTCAAATCCTAGTTCCCCAGCTTTGGCAACTCGTATTGATTGTTAAGTGTTGCCGGCTCGAGCCATGGCGCAACAACGAAGCCCCACCGGCAACATGATGCCGATGGGGCTTCATGGTTCAGAACCGCGGACCGACGACTCGGAGTCTACGACGACGCTAGGCGTACGCCAACAGGCCCAAAGCACCCACGCCCAAGAGGACGAGCGTGGACGGTTCGGGCGAAACCGTATCGATGTAGACCTGGTTCCCCAATCCCCAATCCCTTTTTGGGCTGTGGCCGAAGGCCGCCTTAGGGACTATAATTTGGTGGTCCAGTCTTTCAAGCTCACCGACAAACGTCTGACGCAGAACCAGCCATGTCCGAGACTTTCGATCCATACCAGCAGTGGCTCGATATTCCGCCCGAAGATCAGCCACCCCACTACTACCGGCTGCTGAACATCGATCTGTTCGAATCGGCCCACTACGTGATCAGCCGTGCGGCCGACTTGCGGATTGGACGTGTGGAACACCTCCAGACCGACCAACACAAGGCCCAGGCCGGAAGGATTATCAACGAGATCAAGGCGGCAAGGGCCTGTCTGCTCAGTGCCAGGCAGAAGGCCAAATACGATCGGGAATTGCTGGAACAGCTTGGGCCTTCCACGGGTGTTGTTGCGTCGCGATCCGGCACGTCGGGTTTCGAGGCGGCCAGCTTTCGCGCCGTATGGGATCTGCGCCACGACAAAAAGCGCGAGCCTATCCCGACGCCCCCCGACGAACCTCCACGCAACGGCACCTCTGAACTCGAAGGGAGAAGCTTTCGCTCGGTGTGGCGCCTGCGGCATGGGGAAAAGAAGCGTCGGCTGGCGTGGACCGCAACTGCGGTGGCCATCGTGTTGTTCGTCAGCATTGTGGTCGTGTTGCTCCGCGGGGGCGGCTCGCAGCAGGACGCCCGGCGAGGCCCGAATAAGCTTTCGGCCGCGTCGGCTGGCTCGGACGGTACTTCCGGGGTGGGTCTGACTCCCGAAAAACCGACCAAGTTTTCGGTGCCGAACCGTGAGCAGTTGAAAAAGGCCGAAAAGCGACTGACGAATATCCCCGTTGATCCAACTGCCTCAAAGCTGCTGGAGGTGGCGATTCACAGCCGTTACGGGCCCGATGAACGCTTTGTTCTGCTGACCAGGGCCAGGGATTCGGCCGCAGCTTGGTGCGAGGTGAAGCTGGCGTTGCAGGTGGTGGACCGAATTGCCGAGCGATACGAGATCGACGTGCTGGAGATGAAGGCGGAGACCTTGAGTAAGCTTGGAAACTCGGCTAGTTCGCGTGCCGACTTCCGGGCGGTGGCAAGCAGCGGCCTTCCACTGGTCGATCAGGCCATCCACAGCAACAGGCCCGACGTTGCCCGGCGCTGTGCTGCCGTCACCGTCGAGACCGCCCGGAAAGCCCGCAGCAGCGAACTGGAAAAAGAGGCGAAACTGGCGGCGCTGAGAGCCAAACAATTGGAATCGGTCAGGTCGCCGGCCAAGCAACTCAACTTGGGCGACCAGTGGTGGGAGCTGGCCCAACAAGAGGAGAACGCGGACAGAAAAGAGTTCCAGCTCCACGCCGCCGACTGGTATCACAAGGCGCTGCCGAACCTGAAAGGATCGGCAAAGAAAAAGATACAGAAGAGGATCGAGACAATCTTTATCCAGACCGCTCCCCCGATGATGTATTTGGCCGATATGCACCCCGAGCAGGTCCGAGTGAACACGCCCGCCGGATGTACCATCCGCAGTGCTACGGAAGTCGGCGGAGAGAAGGTCTTCCACGGGCTGTTCGTTCATCCGAGCCTGTCTTTCTCCTCGCTGGTATCCTTTGACCTGCACAAGGTATTTCGCCGGTTGCGGGGTGCTGCCGGGATCAGCGACATGGTCCGCGAGTCCACGGCTACACCGCTGACGTTTCGAATCGTCGGCAACGGAAAACTGCTCTGGAAATCACGCCCGCTGACGAAAAAGGGCGCCTCGCAGAAATTCCGTGTGGACATCTCGGGAGTCAGCAAGCTGGAACTACTCGTCGATTGTCCCGGCCCCGCTGAGTCGGCACACGCTGTCTGGGTGGATCCGGTCGTGCTTAAACGCTAGGGGCGAGGGACGAGGGATTTGAGGAGGCCTTAAACTCTCGTCGAACGTCGCCGTGATGGTGGTGATGATTCCCCCGCGGGCGCGGAACGCCGCGGAGAGCGTCATTTTGCGCGGCCCGACCACCGCCACTAGGTCGTCGAGGATCCGGTTGGTCGCGTCCTCATAGAAGATCCCCTCGTTGCGGTACTGCTGGAGATAGAGCTTCAGACTTTTTAGCTCGACGCACTTCTGCTCGGGCACGTAGGTGATCGTCAGTGTGCCGAAGTCGGGCTGGCCCGTCCTGGGGCAGACCGAGGTGAACTCGGGACAGACGATCTCGACAGTGTAGTCTCGGCCTGGGTGCTGGTTGGCGAACGTTTCCAGCACCTTGCGGAAGTTCTCGTCCATTTGTCGGCTCCTTTCCTAACTCAAATCATTGTGTCAGAATAAATAGTCTATGGAAAGGGGAGCGAAATCCTGAATGACGAATCTCGAGGGAAAACCGGCTGTCATTCTCCTTTCCGGTGGGCTCGATTCGGCCACCACCGCGGCGATTGCCCGGACAGAGGGCTTCGCACTCCATGCGCTCTCGGTCGATTACGGCCAGCGGCACCGGTTCGAGCTGGAAGCAGCCCGCCGGGTGGCCCGGGTCATGGGCGTCCGCCGGCACGTGGTTGTTTCCGTCGACCTGTCGACCTTTGGCGGCAGCGCGCTTACCGACTCGATCGACGTGCCAAAGGACCGCAACGTGCGGCAAATGCAGCAAAACATCCCGATCACCTACGTACCGGCCCGAAACACGGTGCTGCTCTCCCTGGCGTTAGGCTATGCCGAAGTGGTCGGTGCGGCCGACATCTTCATCGGCGTCAGTGCGGTCGACTACAGCGGGTATCCCGACTGCCGGGGCAAATACATCGCGGCCTTCCAGGAAATGGCCAACCTGGCGACCAAGGCGGGCGTCGAAGGCCGGCTAAAGTTTCGGATCCGCGCGCCGCTGATCAACTTGACCAAGGCCCAGATCATCCGCCGCGGTACTGAACTGGGCGTGGACTACAGTCTGACACGTTCCTGCTACGATCCGAACCCGGCCGGGGTAAGCTGCGGCCGCTGCGATGCCTGCCGGCTCCGCCTGAAGGGCTTTGCCGAAGCCGGACTGAAGGACCCGGTGGAGTATCAGATTGCAAATTGAAAATTGGCAATTGGAAATTGCAAATTGATAATGCGAGTGGCTGAAATTTTTCGATCGATCCAGGGCGAAGGTCGCCTGACGGGCACGGAGAGCGTGTTCGTGCGCGCAAGCGGGTGTAACCTGCGGTGCTGGTATTGCGATACGCCGTACACCTCGTGGGCGCCGGAAGGGGAAAACCTGTCGGTCGAGGAGATCGTTGAGAGGGTGGAAGAACTCTGTCGGTCGCCGTCGCAGACGCCTCCCACAATGGAGACGCCTCCCACAGTCAGGCACGTGGTGCTCACCGGCGGCGAGCCGATGCTGTTTGCCGAGCTGGTCCCGCTTTGCGCCGAGCTTCGCCGTGCCGGACGGCACATCACCGTCGAAACGGCCGGAACGCTGTACTTGCCGGTCGAGTGCGACTTGATGTCGATCAGCCCGAAGCTGTCAAACTCGACGCCGCCGGCCGAGCGGGAGCCACACTGGGCCAGCCGCCACGAGTCGCACCGGCATGTACCTGGGGTCATCAGCCGGCTGGTGGCCGAGTACGATTGCCAACTGAAGTTCGTGGTCGACCGCCTGGAGGATTGCCGGGAGGTGGAGTCTTATCTGGCCGAGTTTCCTCAGATCAACCGCAGCCGGGCGATGCTCATGCCCCAGGGGACAGACGCCGGGGACCTTGCCAGAAAGGCCGAGTGGCTGGTGCCGTACTGCGCCGAGCACAAGCTGGGATTTTGCCCACGCCGGCAGATCGAATGGTTTGGCTCGCTGCGCGGGACGTAAACTTCTACATCGAGCGCGGATCGTAGAATTCTAGCACAAGCTGCTCGAATTGACCGGGGCTCGCATCGTCTGGAGTCACCAGTTCCGACAATTCCCGACGTACCCAACCCAAATCGAGCGACCCTGGATTCGCCGCGAGAATCCCTCGAATGTCCTCTTGGTCCAAGGGTCGAAAGGCGATCAGCTTCAACAGCAGCAATCCTTCAGCATCGGCGACGCGAACTTGCTGCTCCCCAACGTCTTCCCACGTTGCCCGATTCAGAATGCGCTCGAAGATAGGAAGCACTGCCTTAATCCAGTCGACTCGAACCTGACCGAAAGCGAAGTCCAGTAGATGCTCGCGGGTCCAGGCACCGATCGACTCACGAAGATCCATCCGAAATCCCCGCTCGATAAGCGACTCAAGCAGTCGCGGAAGTTCCACCTGTGGGACACTGAGCATGATATCGATGTCACGAGTTGTCCGAATAGGTCCCCGCATCGCGACGCCCAGTCCGCCGATGAGCGCGTAGTTGGTCTTTCGCTCGTTCAGCACTTGGGCCAACTGCTCAAGTCCCCGTAGCAGATCATCGGGCAGAAGTGGATGTGGAATCGACATGCTCCGAGATAAACTCCCTCATGCGATGATGCCATTGTTCTTCGCACTGCCTGTGATATTCCAACTGGGCGTCGCGCCGCCCGCCGGCAATAGACAACGTCTCTGCCGCCGCCAGCGCATCCACCACGGCAAGCAACCGCTCAGCGGGCGTTAGCTCCCGCACCGCCTCGGCACGCTGGCGCAGTCGAACAGCTTCCGAAGGAAACAAAATCGGCAACTTAACGGGCATTGATACCTCCTCCGATACCATTCACGTATACTATTATACGTCCAAAACGTTCCAGCCATCACCCAAGCATCCACCGCACCAACCGGCCCCGTGGCAAATCGGGCACCAAAAGCCGCTCGTTCCTGCCCAGCGATCTGAGCACCGCCTCTACGGCCAGGTACCCGCTTCGCACCGCACCTTCCATCGTGGCCGGCCAGCCGGTCGCCGTCCAATCGCCGGCCAGCATGAGGTTTTCGACGGGCGTATGCTGGTCCGGGCGTATCTTCTCCAGCCCGGGCCTGGCCGAGAAAACAGCCGCCGGCCGTGTAATTACCCGCCAGTGTAACAGCCGCGCACCACGGGCCTCGGCCCAGACCGCCTCCAGATCCCGCCGGACCTCAGCCAGGATGTCCTCACGTTCACGGCCCGCCACTCCGTGCGACCCACTGATGACCACCTGCAGGTATTGACCCTCAAAGATCCATTGGCTCAGGCGGCCGACGAGTGTTGCGTGGGGTAGCCGGGTGATTGGGCGGTTGAACCAGAGGTGCACGGCGGTGATTGGGGCCGGCTGGATGCCTTCAACGCGCCGGAGTGCGGGCATCGCCGCGAGCATCGACTCGGGAAACAGTGCACAGACTCGCCGCCATGGCACGGCAACAACGATGAAATCGAACTGCCGCCGCGTGCCGTCCGGCAGGACCACGGCGGTTGCACGGCGCGCGTCGCCGTCGATCTGTTTTACTCTCGTACCCTGATGGATAACCACATTACGATCTGCCAGCCAGGCCGCGACGCGACGGTCGAAGATTTCCCCCAGCGGAAGCTGCGGCACCAGGAGTTCGTACGCTTGGGCGTGTGCGAGCAAGCCGTCGACGAATACCTTTTTCGCGGCGGCCAGCGAGGCCCGATCGACTGTCTCGCTCAGTGCGCTTAGCAGCACGACCGACCAGAACTGCTCGATCGCGCGGGCCGACTGACCATTGCGGCAGAGCCACTCGCCGATGGTTTCGTCATCACCACCGGCAAGCGGTTCACGTGCCAACCACCATAGGGCACGAGCGATATCCCATCGCTCACCGAGCGTAAAATACCGCAGCCGCATCAAGCCCGGCACAAGATGCAGCGGGGCGGGCAGCCAACCGGCAGGGGCAAAATCGTGCCGGGTCCCGTCGGGGGCGAAGAAGTGCAGCCTTCGGTACCGGCCAAAACAATCGGCCACGCCCGTGCGGCGGCAGAAGTCGGCCAGGTTCGTGCAGCAACCCATCGCCACGTGCTGGCAATAGTCGACCAGTTGTCCGGTTTGCGGATCGCGGAACGACCCGGCTCTGCCACCCAACGTCTCGCCCTGCTCGAACAACTCGACATGCAGCCCATGCTCGGCCGCCGTGGCCGCCGCAGCCAAGCCGGCCAGCCCGCCCCCGACAACGGCAACGGTTGGTTTGCTGGCGGTGTTGGTCATGTTCCGTCCCTCATAAAGCCGCGACCGTTGGTCGCGCTTTTGTTGCCGTGACTGGCTGCGGCGATTGTATTGGCGCGACCAACGGTCGCGGCTTTATGTGCGTGACCGACGGTCGCGATTGTATTGGCGCGACCAACGGTCGCGATTGTATTGGCGCGACCAACGGTCGCGGCTTTATGTGCGTGACCGACGGTCGCGATTGTATTGGCGCGACCAACGGTCGCGGCTTTATGTGCGTGACCGACGGTCGCGGTTGTATTGGCGCGACCGGCGCAAAGCGGTTTTATGGTAGTATGTGCCGCAGGGCGATTTGGCATTTCTTCCAAGGGCTTACGCGAAGGCGATGTGTGAGCACGTCGCGCGGGCGGCGGGCGATCTTTTTTAGCAGGGCGTGGTAGATGGCTGTCATCATGCCGAAGGTGCGGCGTCCGTCCGGTTCGAGCCAGTGGATCAACTCGGCGCCTTCGCGATAGAATTGTTCGGCGCGGGCAATCTGGAATTGCATGAGCCGGACGAACCGGTCGTCGGCTACGCCGCGGATAAGTTCCTCGACCGAGTAGCCGAAGTGCCGCAGGTCTTCTAGCGGCAGGTAGACGCGGTCCTGCCGGGCGTCTTCGCCCAGATCGCGCAGGATGTTTGTGAGTTGCATGGCGATGCCGCATTTTTCGGCCGGCTCTAGAGCCTGGCGGTCGCGGAATCCCCAGATGTGAATGCACGCCACTCCGACGGCCGAGGCCACGTGTCGGCAGTATTGCTCCAACTCGGCGAACGTTTCGTATCGCCGCCGGGTCAGGTCCATTTCGACGCCGTCGATTACCGCGTGGAGGTATTTCGGCGGGACCTGGAACCGTTTGAGCGTATCGGTCAGTGCCGGCAGGAGGTTTGTGCCCGGGTGGTTGTCGAATCGGCCGAGCAGTGCGTGTTCCAACGCTGCGCGCCAGCGGGCCAGTGCTTCGTGCGGCTGCTGCCGTGGTTGTGGATCGTCGATCAGGTCATCGGTGTAGCGCATGAAGGCGTACAGGGCGTCCATTGCCCGGCGCTTGGCCGGCGGCAATCGGAGAAAACAAGGATAGAAGTTTGACCCGGCACGGCGAGCCGCACGACGACAGGCGGTGTAACTTGCCTGAACCACGTCGCGTGAGGAGTTCACGGCTTGCTCCCGGTGAGAGTACCCTGATGAAGCCGCCACCAGCAGCTTGCGAGAATTTGCAGCTTGCTGATCTTAGAGACCATCGGGCGGGAAGTCCAGACGTCGTAGTCCTGCCGGCGGATGGCATCCAGGACGGCCAGCCCGCCGTGGATGAACAGCGCCACTTCAAGCTGCAATTCGGCGGGCATCATCTCGACCAGCGGCAGGCCGCGCTTCAGCCAGCCGGCGGCCTGGTCCACCTGGGCGGCCAACAGTCGGCGGAAGGCCCGGTTGCACGTGCGGGCGGCGAAATCCGGCTCGCCGTAGCCGAATCGCCGGCAATCGGCCTGGGGGAGGTAGACTCGCCCGCGGTCCCAATCCCGGGCGACGTCCTGGCAGAAATTGGCCAATTGCAGACCCGTGCAGACCGAATCGGCCAGCCGTGCCCGCTGCGGCGTATGGCACCGGCCCAGGTACAGCACCAACCGGCCGACCGGATTGGCTGAGTAGCGACAGTATTGCAACAATTCGTCTATGGTTTCGTACCGGGTTGTCCGCTGGTCCTGGCGGAAGGCCACCAGCAGATCGACGAACGGGTCGATCGGGATGTTGAACCGCTCGACGGTATCGAGCAGGGCCACGAACACCGGATGAACGGCCTTGCCCGCGTAGCAGGCGCGAAGCTGCGTCTCCCACCAGTCGAGCAGTGCCAGGTTCTGCCCGGGATCGCTCGTCTCGTCGGCCAGGTCATCGGCCCAGCGGCAGTAGGCGTAGACGTTGCAGAAATGCTGTCGCAGTTGTCGCGGCAGCAGCCGGCTTGCCACCGTGAAATTTTCGTAGTGGCGCCGCGCCAGCCGCCGGCAATATCGGCGGGCCTGCCGTGGCATGGGCCGGCAGGACGATTGCGCTTTGGGCCCGTACAGTTTCAGGTCGGCGGCGAACATGGGGAATTTAGATTTGGGATTTCAGATTTGGGGTGGGGCAGTTACAAGGTGGCAATGAATTGCCACCCCCTCACTATCCACTATCCACTATCCACTATCCACTATATTATGATGCTTTGCGACGGGTGATGGAACCATGCGAATTATTCTGGCTGCTCCACGAGGGTTCTGTGCGGGCGTAGACGTGGCAATCGCGAGCCTGCGGTTGGCGATCCGTGCTTACGGCACGCCAGTGTATGTGTACCACGAGATCGTCCACAACAAGTGGGTGGTGGATGAGTTTCGCAAGCTGGGAGCAGTGTTTGTCGAGGACCTTAGCGAAGTCCCTCAGCGGGCCCATCTGCTTTACTCGGCGCACGGCGTTTCGCCGGCGGTCCGCAGGATTGCCGTCCGGCGGTACCTGCAAGTGATCGACGCCACCTGTCCGCTAGTGATCAAGGTTCACCAGGAGGCAATCCGCTACGCCCGATCGGGCTGCACGATCGTGCTGATCGGCCACGCCGGGCACGATGAGGTGGTGGGCACGATGGGCGAGGCGCCTGAGTCGATCCTGCTGGTGCAGACGGTTGAGGAGGTCGATCGGCTGGAAGTACCCGATCCTGACAAGTTGGCCTACCTCACCCAAACCACCTTGTCTGTAGACGATACCGCTCAGATCATCGACCGGCTCCGGCAGCGGTTCCAAAGGATTGTCGGGCCGCCGAAAGAGGACATTTGCTACGCCACGCAAAACCGGCAGGAAGCGGTCCGGCGGCTGGCGTGCAAGGCGGACATCGTATTGATCGTGGGGAGCCAAAACAGCTCGAACAGCCAGCGGTTAGCCGAGCTGGCCCGCAGTGACGGCGTCTCGGCCCACCTGGTTGACGGGCCGGCAGACATCGACCTGGGCTGGTTTTCCGGCAGCAAGACCGTGGTCATTTCGGCCGGCGCCAGCGCGCCCGAAAGCGTGGTCCAGCAGTGTGTGGCCATGCTGCAAGAGCGGTTCGCTGCAACGGTCGAGTCACGGACGATCTGCAAGGAAAGAGTCCGGTTTCTGTTGCCGAAGGCGTTGCGGGAAATGAGTAGTGGTAAATGACTAATGACGAATGACGAACACACCACGGAGTCACGGAGGACACGGAGAAATATCATGAAAATCAACGACCTAGAGTTTTACCTGATAGAGATCAAGCGAACGGAATCTGACCGGCCGGTTCGCTCGGTGTTGGTGCGACTGGCCACCGACTTGGGGTTGGAGGGTTGGGGCGAATCGGGCCTGGAGTGGCGGGCGACGGAACTAGCCGCACGCCGCGACGCACTGCTGCCGGTGCTGGGCGGACGGAGCATCTTCGACGTCGAGGAACTGCACACGCTGGACGTGCTTTCCAGCGCCCCGTTGCGATGCGCCTTGGAGATGGCCCTGTTCGACCTGGTCGGCCGGGCGGTGGGCGAGCCGTTGTGCCATCTGCTGGGCGGGGCGTATCGCCGTTGGATTCCACTGGCCGTCAGGCTAACTGCCCAACGTCCCGATCGTGTGGCCTCGCTGGCCCGGGAGTTGGCCGAACAAGGCTTCCACTCACATATCGTGACCGGCGGCGGCGGGACGGAACTCGATCTGCAAGCGCTGCGTGCGGTCCGCCAGAGCGTGGGTGATCGGAGCGAACTGCGGCTGGACGGGGCGGGGGCGTACAACCTGGAAACTGCCCGCGAACTGTGCACGGAACTCGAGTCCAATAGCCTACAGTTCTTCCTCGATCCGCTAAGCACTCGGGAGCTTCACCAGATCGCATCGCTGCGGCGGCAGACGAGTGTGCCGCTGGCGGTTTGGCGTGCGATCGGCGGTCCGGCCGACATGCTGGCGTTGGTCCGCTGCAATGCCGCCCCGTTTGCGGTGGTCGACCTGGAGCAGGTCGGCGGGATCGTCCCCGGGCGGAAGTGCGCTGCTGTGGCCGAGGCGGCCGGGGTGGGCACGCTGTTGGGCGGCAGGCCGTCGCTAGGCATCGCCACCGCCGCCATGCTGCAACTGGCCGCCTCGACTCCAGCCTTCTCAAGCTGCAACGAATCCGCATATCATCAGCTCCTCGACGACGTGCTGGCCGAACCCCTGGAAATCGTCGACGGCATGATGGCCGTACCGCAAGCGCCCGGACTGGGCATCGAAGTGGATCGCGCAAAGGTGGAAAAATACCAAGTAACCTGAGTTTAGGGCCCGCGCACAAATAACTTGTACGAATTCCACCAAGAGTGGCACGTCCCTGAGCGCAGCGAAGGGCGTGTTTGGGGCACCTTGCCACGCCCTTCGTTCCTCAGGGCGTGCCACCAATTTGTACAGCTTATTTCTGCGCGG
>JAUWHT010000457.1 GCA_030605745.1 Pirellulales bacterium
GACAAGGTGTTGTGGGCACAGTTCAAAGTCGACGCCTACAACACGTATTCAACCGTGGCCAACGAAGACAAGATGCAAACGGCCCGGGCCTGGCAGAACGAACTCAAGTCGGCCGCCGGGCTGCACTGGCAGCGCAAGCCCAACCGCCGGCGGGGTGAGTGAGCAAGGATTACGCTGGTTTGACGTTTCCAATAGTCGTTTAGCCGCCAGGCTTGCCCGGCGCGTTTGCGTTCGAGCGTATCGACACCCACCAACGCGCCGGGCAAGCCCGGCGGCTAAACGATTCTACACCGGTACGGCCAAACGGCAAGAGATACAAGCCTTGTTTAGCCCCGGCGTCCACGCCGGGAAATCGCGCTGCGTGGACGCGGCGGCTAAACACTTTCGTTTCCGTGCGGCTTGAAGACCACCGTGGCCAGCGGCGGGAGGGTGAGTTGGATCGAGGCCGGTCGGCCGTGGCTTTCGATCGGCCCAGCCATCACGCCGGGGGCGTTGCCCAGGTTGCTGCCGCCGTAGTACATCGAGTCGCTGTTGAAGATCTCCTGGTACCAGCACAACTCCGGCACTCCCAGGCGGTGGGCGTATCGCGGCACCGGGGTGAAGTTGCAGCAGACGACCATCAAGTCGCCCGGGGCCTTGGCCCGGCGGATGTAGCTCAGTGTGCTGTCCTCATAGTTGTGGCAGTCGATCCACTCGAAGCCGGCGCCGTCGAAGTCCAGTTCGTACAGCGCCTTCTCGCGGCGATAGAGACGATTCAGGTCGGCCATGCACTTGCTCAGGCCCTGGTGCGATTCCCACTGCATCAGGTCCCATTGCAGGCTGCCGTCGAAGTCCCACTCGTTCCACTGGCCGAAATCGCTGCCCATGAAAATCAGCTTCTTGCCGGGATGCGTCCACATGTAGCTAAACAGCAGCCGCAGGTTGGCGAACTTCTGCCACAGGTCGCCGGGTGCCTGGTCCAGCAACGATCCCTTCATGTGCACCACCTCGTCGTGCGAGAGCGGCAGCACAAAGTTCTCGTGGAAGGCGTAGATCAGACTGAAGGTCAGCTCGTCGTGGTGGTACTTGCGGTGGATCGGCTCGTGTTGGATGTAGCCGAGCGTGTCGTTCATCCAACCCATGTTCCACTTCAGGCTGAACCCCAATCCGCCCAGGTAGGTCGGCCGCGAGACGCCGGGCCAGGCCGTCGACTCCTCGGCTACGGTCAGTACGCCCGGATATTGCAAGTGCGCCTGCTCGTTGAACTCCTTCAGGAGCGAGATTGCCTGAAGATTCTCCCGGCCGCCGAACTCGTTCGCAAGCCAATCCCCATCCTCCCGGCTGTAGTCCAGGTACAGCATCGAGGCCACCGCATCCACCCGCATCCCGTCAATGTGGTACTTGTCGAACCAGAACAGGGCGTTTGAGATCAGGAAGTTGCGGACCTCATGCCGGCCGTAGTTGAAGATCAGGGTGCCCCAGTCGCGATGTTCGCCCCGACGTGGGTCAGCGTGCTCGTACAGCGCCGTCCCGTCAAACCGCCGCAGCCCGTGCCCATCACGCGGAAAATGTGCCGGAACCCAATCCAACAGCACTCCGATCCCGTTCTGGTGACAAAGATCGACAAGGTACATGAAATCCTGCGGCGTGCCGTAGCGGCTGGTCGCGGCGTAGTAGCCCACCGCCTGGTAGCCCCAACTGGCCGACAGCGGATGCTCCGCAACCGGAAGCAACTCCAGGTGCGTGTAGCCCATCTGCTTGCAGTAGTCGACAAGCTGGTGTGCCAAGTCGCGATAGGACAGCCAGCGGGAGGGGTCGTCGCTCGGCCGCTTCCAACTTCCCAAGTGAACCTCGTAGAACGACAGCGGCTGGTGAAGCCAGTCGGTCTCGTGGCGTTTGATCAGCCAATCCGAGTCGTGCCAGTGATACCGGTCCAGATCGGCCACCTTCGAGGCGGTCCTGGGCGGCACCTCGGCGGCAAACCCGAACGGATCGGCCTTCTCAAATACCTGGTCGTGGTGCCGGATCTGGAACTTGTAGAGCGTCCCTTCGCCCAGCCCTGGAATGAACAATTCCCAGAACCCGCTCGGGATGTGCTTCCGCATCGGATGCCGCCGCCCGTCCCAGGCATTGAAGTCGCCCACGACACTGACACTGGTCGCATTGGGCGCCCAGACCGCAAAATTCACCCCGTCCACCCCATCGATCGTCCGCAGTTGCGTCCCCAGCCGGTTGTAGCACTGCCAGTGGGTCCCCTCGCCCAACAGATGGAGATCGTAGTCGGTCAACAAGTGCGGAAATGAATACGGATCATGCATGGTTACCTCGTGCGGACCAAGCAACTCGAACGGGTTCTCGTGCCTTCCTTCAACCAACTGACCAATGTCTTCCAACCCAACGCTAGTTCGCACGCGGACCTCCAATATTCTACCAGGCGGCCTGCCACCGCGTGAATTCCCAAGCCGGTGTCTTCTTCGCCGATTTTTTTGGAGCGCACCACCCTCAGGTGGGGAACCAGGCTGTGAGCCGGATCACGACGCCACTGCCGGCATTCCACACGGTGAAAACGCAACGCACGATCTATCCGCTGCCACAGGTCGCGATTCTTAACCGGCACCATCTGACCAAAAGACTCCCACCGCCAACCGTTACGGCACCAATCCGACAAGCCGTACTGCATCCCTTGACGCACATAGGGGCTACAGCCGGCCAGCGTGACACGCGAGGGCTGGTCGAGCGATTCCAGGGCGCGGACCACGGTAAGCAAATCGAGCCGTTCGCCCCGGGCCGTTGGCTCGACGTCCGCCGCCTCGAACTGCTCCGACCCGTCGGCCGCCCGCAGCGTAAACCGCCATCGGCCGGAGTCGCAGCCGCGACTCGCCTCGGAAAACAGCAGGTAGTGTGGTGTAGGAACGCTCATCTAAACCCTTTTCAGCAACTCACTTATGGCAAGCACTCGCTGATTGAGGATGGCCGGACCATCGGAAGATCACCCTTGATCGTCAAGCCAAACCTTCTTGTTGCACTTTCACATATCGGCATTTACGACGCATATCCCTTATATTATCTAGTGCCCCCTTGTTGACACCTCGGGATTATTCACCACAAATGCGAATGTTTAGCCGCCGAGCTTGCCCGGCACGTTCGCCCTGGAGCAAATTTGGCCCTCGAACAACGCGCCGGGCAAGCCAGGCGGCTAAACTACATACACATACTGCCATTGATGGCCGAGGCAGGCTCGTCACGCAACCATTCGCACTTCTTCGATTGCCTCGCCGGTGATGCCGGCGATGAACTCCTCGAAGATCCGCAGGTCCAGGGCCGAGGCCGATGGGTCCTCCGGATGGAACTGGGTCCCCAGGGCCCACCAGTCGTCGCGGGTGCTCTCGATCGCCTCGACCACGCCATCCGGGCAACGTGCCGTGACGGCGAACCCGGGCGCAAGATGATCGATCGCC
>JAUWHT010000035.1 GCA_030605745.1 Pirellulales bacterium
CCCGCGCAGAAATAACTTGATCAATTGGGTGGCACGCCCTGAGGAACGAAGGGCGTGTTGAGCCGGGCGCCCACGCCCTTCGCTGCGCTCAGGGACGTGCCACCCTCGCTCAAACTTGTACAGGTTATTTTTGCGCGGGCTCTAAAGCGGAAAGCGGAAAGCGGTTTTCATTCATATTCCGCTTTCCGCTTTCCGTTTTCCGCTTTGCAGAGTGCCTCCAGGGCGACGATCAGTTGGGTGTCCTGGCGAGGCAGCACACTGCGAAGGTCCAGCAGCAGGCGGTCCTGCTGTACACGGCCGACGACCGAAGGTGTGCCCGATCGCAGCGCGGCGGCCAGCCGGTCGACACTTATCCCGGCCGGCTTCAGGGCCACGCACCACGTGGAAAGTTCCTGTGTAGGCACTGATCCGCCGCCCAGATAAGTCACTCCGGCCACTACTTCGGCCTGCTCGACTACCCCGGCGGCGGCCATCTGTGGAGCAAGTCGCTCCGCGCGGTTCTTCAGGTTCTCTACGGAAGTGCTGAGCAGGCGCAACAGCGGGATCGCAAGTTGGGCCTTTTCCGAGTCTCGATAGAGCCGCAGCGTGGCCGCCAGTGCAGCGAGCGTCAGCTTGCCGACTCGTAGCGCCCGGGCTATCGGATGCCTTTCCAATTGCTCGACCAGTGCCTTGCGTCCGACGACGATCCCGCATTGCGGCCCGCCGAGCAGCTTGTCGCCGCTGAACATGGCGATATCGGCGCCGGCCACGATGCTCTCGCGTGCCACCGGCTCGCCGTGGAACCCGAACCGGCTGAAGTTCAACAGTGCACCGGACCCAATATCGTGGATCACCGGCAGCTTCTCTCGGCGGCCCAACCCGACCAGCTCGGCCAGCCCCACGGCGGCCGAAAACCCGACGACCACGAAGTTGCTCGGGTGGACCAGCATTAGCGCGGCCGTCCGCTCGCCGATCGCCCGGGCGTAGTCTTCCAGCCGGGTCTTGTTGGTGGTGCCCACCTCGCGGAGCACCACACCGCTGGCGGCCATCACGTCGGGCAGCCGGTAGCTGCCGCCGATCTCGATCAACTGTCCGCGGGAAACGATCACCTCGCGTCCGGCGGCCAGTGCCGAGAGGGTCAGCATCGTTGCACCGGCGTTGTTGTTCACGACCAGCGCGGCTTCGGCGCCGGTGAGTTCCTTGAGCAGTTCCTCCACGGCCAGAATCCGCCGCGAGCGCTCGCCGGTGGCAAGGTCGAGTTCCAGGCTGGCATAGTCCCGGGCCACTGCCGCCATTTCCTCGATAGCCTCCTCGGCCAGCGGAGAGCGGCCCAAACCCGTGTGCAGCAGGATGCCCGTGGCGTTGATCACCGGCCGCAGCAGCGGCACCTCGCGCTGGGCGATTCGCCGGGCGATTCGTTCGGCAAGGTCGGAAACGCTCGGCAGCGTCATCTCGGAGGCCGCAGTCTGCACCTCCTCGCGGACCTCGTCCAGCACCGTTCGCACCGTCGAAACCACCACGTTATGGCTCAGCCCGTCCACCAACTTCCTAAGCGGCGGGCTCTCCAGTAGATCGTTTACCGATGGAATGTTGCGTAGAGGGTTAGGAGACATAGTGGGGGTCCAATGCTGAAGGATGAAGGCTGAAGGCTGTATGCTATGACACACTTCAAGTATGAACGTGCACCAGAGCGGTGTCAACTCTCCACTATCCACTTTCCACTCTCCACTACTCCCTCAGCACCCGCAGGTCGCCACGTCGCTCAGTGAAGCCGATACGATCGAGGTACTCACACAATGGTACTGCATATTTCCGGGTGGTGTCGAGGATTTCGCGGATTTGGCTGACTGTCAGGCCTTTACCGCCGGAAAGCCGCTGGGCCAGCGTGGTCCGCATCTGCTGCTCCAGCTCGGCATCGAGGTAGAATTCGGCCGATATCTTGACCAGCCGACCGTCGGCCGCGGCCAGCCGGATCAACTCCGGCATGGCCGCCTGGTTCCGCGAGATCCGGGCCTTAAGCTGTTCGACCGACGGGGGTTGATAGGCGGACTGGCGATATATCTGGACGATGCGTTCGAGAAGTTCCCGCTCCCCGGCCGACAGTTGCGGCCCGTGCCCGGCAAGCGCAACGCCTCGCTCGCCAAGCGTGATTCGTCCCGCAGTTGCCATCCGCTCGAGCAGCGCATCAACCAGCGCGTCGCTCTCCAGATAGGCAAACCGGCTGGCCATTTGCGAGCGGTCCAGGAGCAATCTAAGTGGGTACTGCTGGTGCATCTTCCTCAGCACCGCTTCCACTCGCTCGGAGAGTTCATCGAGTACCAGCCGGTGGATGCGGATGGTGCGGGTGGGCGAGACAACGATCTCTACCAAGTCGCCACGCTCGACCAGCGCCCGGCAGGCGCCCTCTATGTCGTCGATTCCGGCGGTGCGGGCGAGGTCTTCCGGCCGCCAGTTGCGCCAACCGGCAAACAGCAGCGCGGCCGACGCCCGGTTGATCGGATTTTCCGAGCGGAGATCGGCCAGCCGTTTTAATGTGGGTTCCTCGCCGCGGCGCAACTTGGGCGCGTCGGGATCGAGCACCTGCCCACCGCCGATGGTCACTACCGGCGACTCGCTGCGCAACACGAACGGCTGACTCCAGGTGGTCACCGCCGGCCGGCTGAGGAACAACTGGGCGGGTGCCCAATCGCCCGGCACGAGCCGATCCCGATCCAACAACACAACCCGGGCCATCAACTTGGCGGTGCCCACGTGCAGCCGCACGCGGGCGCGATTTTTTAGCGGGCGGGGAGCCGAACGCAGAAGGTTCATCCGCACCGAGAGCCGCCGACTGGGGACAAGGTGTCCCGGTGTGGCCAGTTCGTGTCCGCGGTCCAACTGTTCCGGGTGCGTGCCGGCCAGATTGATCGCCGCCCGTTGCCCGCGATGTACTTCTTCCACACTACGGCCGAAGTTCTCCAGGCCGCGGATCCGGACGCGCATCTCGCCCGGCTGGACGACCAACTCGTCGCCCACCTGCACGCGGCCGCTTACGACGCTGCCGGTAACCACGGTACCGTGCCCGGCGACGGAGAACGCATGGTCGACGGCCATGCGGAAGGGGCCCATCGGGCGGCGGCGGACCCTTTCAGCGGCTACCTTCGCCGCAGCGGCCAACGCGGCTCGCAACTGATCGAGTCCCAGGCCGGTTGTGGCACTTGTCCGCACAAGCGGCGCGCCGGCCAGGAACGTGTCGGCCACCAGTTCGCGGACCTCCTGTTCGACCAGCTCGATCCAGTCAGGCTCCGCCAGATCGCACTTGGTCAGCGCGATCACACCGGTTTCGAGTTCCAGCAGCCGAAGGATTTCCAGGTGCTCGCGTGTCTGCGGCTTGACCGACTCGTCGGCGGCCACCACCAGCAGTGCAAGATCCGTCCCGGTGGCCCCGGCGAGCATGTTGCGCACGAACCGTTCGTGGCCGGGCACATCGACGATCCCCAACCGGTACTCGCCCAGCGGCAACTCGGCGAACCCCAACTCGATGGTGATCCCCCGCCGCTTCTCCTCCGGCAGCCGGTCGGTGTCCGTGCCGGTTAGCGCCTTGACCAGCGCGGTCTTGCCGTGGTCGATATGCCCGGCCGTGCCGAGAATCAGGTCGATGGCCATGCCATAATTGTACGCCGGATCGACAACGCCGACCAGAACGTCTAAGACCACTGCCGGTTTGACTTTGCGGCCAACGTGTCGGTGGGGGTGATCTGTTCGATGATCCAGCGGTTCACGTCGGCCAGCATCTGAGGGATAAGCTCCTGGCCGCAGGGGTACTGCCGCAAGGTGAACGACAGCCCGGCCGAATGGAACAGCCGAAGGTTCTCACAGACCTCGGCCGACGTGTAGTCACGGCTGTAGCGGCCGGCGGCAAGGAGAATCGGCAAGTGCCGGGCCTCCCTAAGGTGCCAAAATGGGGTGCAATCGCCGGGAAAAGCACCGCAAAGCGACAACACGCCGGCAAACCGGTTCGGATGATTCATCGCCACACGCAACGCCATAGTCCCGCCCGAGTCGAAGCCGACCAGGAAGATTCGCCGCCGGTTGACGTGCAACTTCCGCCCGGCTATCTGGATACTCTCAAAGATCCGCTCTGTGGCCTGCCCGATGGCCTTCTCAGTCTGCCGCCACCCGCAGCCCTGCTGGTCCGGCCCGGCAATCCGACCACCACGGGGTGCAACCGCCACGTAGTTCCTCATGCTCACCAGCGGCATCACCCGCCGTAACTGGCGCTCATCATCGTCCGGCCCGTGCAACCACACAATCAGAGGGTACGCGTAACCCCGTTCATAGTGCAACGGCATAAACAGGGTATGGATCGTATCATACCCGACGGCCGAAAACAAGGCAGACTCGATTCTGAAGGTGGTACTGCCGGGCAACTGTTGGGGGGACTTGACGGATTGATGTATGCGGTTCATGACGGCTCGATCTCTACATTATGGGATGATACAGAATGACGTGAATAAGTCCGAACACACACGGGACTCCAGAGTATCCGGAGTCTACTACATCTACCCGCCGGCTGTCAACCGCAGGGAGAGGAATGATGAATGCTTGCAGTGCTACAACGCTATGTTGAGGGGTCGTTGACGTTTCCGATAGTCGTTTAGCCGCCGGGC
>JAUWHT010000027.1 GCA_030605745.1 Pirellulales bacterium
GCCGCAGGGCTGTGACATACGGGCCGTGGTTATCAACGGGCAGTCGGGCGGGAGTCGGCCTACCGTTTAGCCGCCGGGCTGGCCGGGCGCGTTGCTGGTGGTCAATACGCTCGAACGCAAACGGGCCGGGAAAGCCCGGCGGCTAAACGACTATTGGAAACGTCAACGACCCAGTCGCCTCCCACAGTTCTACCGCGGCTGGGCGAGCCGGCGGGCGGCTTGTAGGGCGGCGGAAAGCATGGAATCGTCGTCGTCATTGGGCCGCAGGCTCACCGTGCCGCCGATCGGACGCGCCGCAAGACGGACCGCCACGTCCGGCTCGACGCCGATCCGGCTGTAGGCGCGGCCGCTGGGCGAGTAGAACCTGGCCGTGGTCAACCGCAACCCGGCACTGCTGGGATTCAACGGAAAGATGCCCTGTACCGACCCCTTGCCGAAGCTCCTCACGCCGACGATAGTTCCTCGGCGGTGGTCGCGGATGGCCCCGGCGAAAATCTCGGCCGCGCTGGCGCTGTCGTGGTCGATCAACACCACTAGCGGCACCCGCCAGGTCCCGGCCGTGTGGGCCGCGTAGGTGAAATCCTCCTGGATGCTGCGGCCCCGGGTCGAGACGATGACACCGCGGTCGACGAACCTGTCGACTGCCTCGACTGCCGAGGTCAGCAATCCGCCCGGGTTGCCGCGCAGGTCGACAATCAGGCCCTTCATCCCCTCGCGATGTAGTCTCCACAGCACCGTGTCCAGGTCGCGACAGGTGGTCTTCTGGAAGCAGACCAATCGGAAGTAGGCAATGCCGTGGTCGGTGTCGATAATTTTTGCCCCGTCGACGCTGGGCACATCAACGCGCCGGCGGCAGATGCTCAATTGCCGCGCCGGCCCCGATGGGGTGACCACTGTCAACTCGACCACACTGCCAGCCTCGCCCTGCAGCAAGTCGGCTGCCGCGTCGGTCGAGAGGTTTGCGGTCGAGCGGCCGTCGACCGAAATAATCCGATCGCCGGCGCGGATTCCGGCTTGCTCGGCCGGACTGCCGGGAATCACCCGCACGATCAACAACTCGCAGCCCTGCGCCTTCAACTCGATCCCCAGGCCGACGAAGTTGCCGTCGATCTGCGAATAGACCTCGGCCAACTGGTTAGGCGTGAGATATGTCGAGTAGGGGTCCAGCGTGTTGGCCGCCCCGCAGAGGTACTCCAGCACGACGGCGGTGGGGAGGATGCTCAGCCGCCGTTGGGCCAGGCCGGCAGCGGCGGCCACCGCGTCGCGCGTGTCTCCCAGCGAATCGACTGCCCGCAGCCCCAATGTGCGACGCAGTTCGTGGCGGAACTGGTCGACCGCCGGCCGGCTCCACGCCGGCAGGCTCCGCTGGAGAAACGTCGGTTCGCTCAGGGCAACCTCGAAGCTGTTGGTGCCGCGCTCCAGCAGTTCCTTCCAGTTGGGAGCCTCAACGTAATGGGTCTGAATCTTCAACAAGACCTGGGCGTACAACTCCAGCGCGCGATCGGCCGGCAGCTTCGAGAGCGCATCGCAAAAACTCCGATCGTTGTAACGGCGCCCCAGGTCGTAGTGCAAGCGGGTGAATTCGAAGCGCCGGTGCAGGGCGGCGTCGCCCGGAAAGAGCCGGATGGCGTCCTCATAGTGCCCGAGCGCCTCACCCCAGCGCCGCTCCACTTCCAACTGCCGACCTTCCCGCAGCAGATCGCCGATCTCGGCCGTGCGATCCGGTATGGAGACGGTCGTCGGCTGCTGGGCAACAGCCGAGCCGACAAGCAACAAGACCAACGCCGCAAGACAGGCGCGGAAGCCGGAAGAAAGGACCCTTCGTCGCATGGTGTCGTCCGTGCTGGCAGGAGCGTCGCCGGTGTGCCGGCTGCGCGGGGCGACGCTGTCGGGGCGGTTGTCTGGGAGACGGCCGAACGGTGGGTCCTACAATTCGGCCACCAGCTAACATACGACACGTTTTGGGGTTGGTCAAAAAACGCGCGCGGATTTTTCCGCCCGCAATTTATCCAACCCGTACAGCCTGAAACGCACCGCTCACGTCGCAACGAATGGGCCCGGCAGCAGCGCAAAAAAGTCTTGCGCCGGTTGCGCCGCGTATGAGCGCAGTGTGATGTGACCGGATAATGCGGAGGGAAACGTCAGCAGCCGCGCGGACCGTACAACCGGAAGAACCGGCGATCAACAATCCGCAGTGTATCTTCCAGACTAATTAGCCCGTCTCTGATACGTTGTTTAGCCGCCGGGCTTGCCCGGCGCGTTTGCGTTCGAACGTATTGATACCAGCCACCGCGCCGGGCAAGCCCGGCGGCTAAACTTAGCGTTGTAGTGATAGCAGCCTCACACCTTCACTACCCGACCGCGGATTGCTGACTGGGTTTGCTTCTGGCAGAGCAGGATAGCGTCGCGGGCCAACTCGCCGTCCAGTAGCGGCGAGGGCGTGTTGGTGCGGACCGCGCGGACTGCCTCCTTGATTTCGGCCGCGAAGGCGTTGATCGGGTCGCCCGATCCGAGCTTCGGCCGGAACACCCGGCCCTTGTCGCCCAGCAAGGTGACCGGATAGCCCACCACCCAGTCTTTGCCGATGGCCGCGGCGTCGAACAGTATTGTCGCCCGCTCGAGGTAGATCTCGTAAGCGTGGGTGAACGCCCGGCCCTGCTGGTTGATCACGCCACTGGTGGCGGTGACCAGCAGGTTTGGATCCTCGAAGCGGAATTGCGTGGTGAACTGTTCGAGCACCTGGCCGCGCATCCGCCCGACGGTCTGCACGGCGGTGGGCATGCCGTAGATCAGGCGGATGAAATGGGCATCGTGTACGTGCAGGTCGAGCATCGGGCCTCCGACGACGGACGGGTCGTAGAAGTCGGGCAGCCAGAGCGGGTCGGAGATGGTCCGCTTGAAATGACCGCCCAGCAACTTGCCGTACTTACCGCTTGTGATCGCTTTGTAAGGGAAGTCGTACTCGGCGTTGAACGGCAGCACGTGGCCGATCAGCAGTTGCTTGCCCACCCGCTGGGCCGTGTTTACCATTCGCCGGGCGTCGGCTACCTTGAGTGCGATCGGCTTCTCGCAAAAGACGTGCTTGCCCGCCTTAAGCGCTGCGATGGCCACCTCAGCGTGCAGCGAGGGCGGCAGACAGACGTCGATCATGTCCACGTTCGGATCGGCCATCAGGTCGTCCAGTTCGGGGTACTTTGCGATACCTTTCAGGTCCATCTTCGTACCTTGGGGGCCGAAGTTGCCCTTGATGCTGCGCCAATCCCCGGCCAGTCGTTTCTTGTCCTGCTCGCACATTGCGCGGACCTTCACGCCGCGAGCCCGCTGATAGGCCAGGTAATGGATCATGCCCATGAAACCGATGCCCGCAATGCCGACGTTGATCATTTCGTACTCCTTTAAGATAGTGGATAGTGGATAGTGGATAGTTGTCAGTTACACGGAGGACTATAGGATTTTCAGGAACTTCTCATACGCATCATCCCAGGCGGCTGTGTTTTGGGGTTTGTACTCCTCGAGGTGGAAGCTATTGCGGATGACCTCACGGGCTTCGGCGACCGAGGCGAGCTGGCCGGCGGCCACGGCCTGCATCATCACGTTTCCGGTGGCGGTGGCCTCGACCGGTCCGGCCACTACCCGGCGAGCGCAGGCGTCGGCCGCCGCCTGGCAGAGTTGACGGTTTTTCGTCCCGCCGCCGACGATGTGGATCGTTTCGATCCGTCGGCCGGCAAGCTGCTGGCACATGCCCAGCACGTGACGGAACTTCATCGCCAGGCTGTCCAACGCGCACCGCAGCACGGCGCCTTCTCTCTCGGGGACCGGCTGGCCGGTGTCCTTGCAGAACCGGCAGATAGCCTCGGGCATGTTTTCCGGGGCCACGAAGTCGGGCACGTCAGGGTTGATGAACGAGCGGAGCGGTTTGGCGGCCGCCGTAAGCCGGTTCAGGTCGTCCCAGTCCCAGTTCTTGCCGGCCTGGTTCCATGCGCGGCGACATTCCTGGACCAGCCACAGTCCGGCGATGTTTTTCAACAACCGGGTCGTGCCCGCCACGCCACCTTCGTTGGTGAAGTTCAGTTCGAGCACCTGGTCGTTAATGACCGGCTCGGGCGACTCGATGCCCATCAGGGCCCAGGTGCCCAGGCTGATATAGCACCAGTCGGGAGGCCCACCTGCCTGGCCGGCGGCGGGTACGGCCATCACGGCGCTGGCCGTGTCGTGCGAGCCGGGCAAGATCACGTTCGCCGCCGAGAGCCCGCTCTCGGCAACCAAGCTTTCGCGCAGCGGGCCCAGGTTCGTTCCCGGCTGCTCGATCCGACCCAACATGCCGGTGGGCAAACCGAACTTCTCCAGCAGCTCGATCGCCCAGTTGCCGATGACCGGGTTGTAGAGCTGGCTGGTGCTGGCCTCGGTCATCTCGTTGCACTTCACACCGGTAAGCAGCCAGTGGAACAGGTCGGGCATCATCAGCAAAGTTTCGGCCAACTCCCAAAGCGGCGACCCGGACAGCTTCATGGCCAGGAGTTGATAGAGAGTGTTAAACTGCATGAATTGCAGCCCGGTGTGCCGGAAGATCTCTTCTCGGGGAACGATCGAGAACGCCTTTTCGAGCATATCGTTGGTCCGGCGGTCGCGGTAATGGTAGGGGTTACCCAGCAGTTCGTCGCCACGTCCGAGCAGCCCGAAGTCGACGCCCCAGGTGTCGACGCCGATGCCGACGATTTGCCCGCCCGCTTCCGACCCGGCGGCCCGCAGTCCCCGGCGGACATGGGACCAGAGACCCAACAGGTCCCAGTACAGGTTCCCGGCCACTTCCACCGGCCCGTTCTCAAACCGGTAGACTTCCTCCAGCCGCAGCCTTTGGCCATCAAAGAGCCCCAGCACATGCCGGCCACTGGAGGCCCCCACGTCGATGGCCAAGTACGCCCTCTCAGGCATGATCGGTTGCAACCTCTCACACTATTCAGATGTCCAGTTACGGAAAGCAGAACCACCTATAAGCTATTCTGCCGCCTGGGATGCAGGCAGTCAAGTACCCTTTGACCTATCCAGGGAGCGGGCGTAACATAAAGTTTTTGCAGTGTGGCCGTCGCTCGACCCATGGAGGAACTCAGTGAGCACCCCGCCTTTCGTCCATTTGCATTGCCACAGTCATTACAGCCTGCTCGACGGAGCCGGGTCGATCAGGGGATTGCTCGAGCGGGCCAAGGCGCTGCGGATGAACGCCCTGGCGCTGACCGACCACGGCAACCTGCACGGGGCGATTCAGTTCTACCAGGCGGCCAAGGAACTGGGTATGAACCCGGTTCTCGGGCTGGAGGCCTACATTGCACCGGGCAGCCGGTTCAAGAAAGAGGCCGCCGGCATGAAGGAGGCCAGCCACCACCTGACCCTGCTGGCGCAGAACCGCACCGGATTTCAGAACCTCTTGAAACTCTCCTCGGCCGCGTTCCTCGAAGGCTTCTACTTCAAGCCGCGGATCGACAAGGAACTGCTCGAAGCCCACAACGAAGGGCTGATCTGCCTGAGCGGATGCAGCTCCAGCGAGTTGAGCCGGCTGCTGATTGCCGGCGGCGCGGCGAACATGGAGAAAGCCGTCGAAGTCGCCGCTTGGTTCCGGGAGGTCTTCGGTGATAGATACTTCATCGAGATCCAGAACAACCATCTCGAAGTGCAACGGCTGGCCACGGAAGGGGCCACCCAGCTTGCCGATCGGCTGGGAATACCCCTGGTCGCCACCAGCGACGTGCATTACATCCATCGCGAAGACGCCGAAGCGCAGGACATCCTGTTGTGCGTAAACACGGGCAAGTACCGCAGCGACACCAACCGGATGCGAATGGGAACCAGCGAGTTTTTCCTTCACAGCCCGGAGGAGATGTATGCCGCGTTTCCCGACCACCTGGAGGCGGTGCGGCGGTCGCAGGAGATCGCCGACGGGGTGGACATCGAGTTGGAACTGGGCCGTCGCCACTTCCCGGTTTTCACGCCGCCGGACACAAAGACCTCGGAAGACTATCTCCGCGAGTTGTGCATCGAGGGCCTCAAAAAGCGTTACGCGGAGAACCCCGAGCGATGTGTCGACGGCCGGCTTTCCCAGCAGGTTATCGATCGGTTGGACCGCGAGCTAAGCGTGATCAACAAGCTGGGGTTTCCAAACTACTTTCTGATTGTCTGGGATTTTGTCCGCTTTGCCCGGGAGCAGGGCATCCAGGTCACTGCCCGCGGCTCCGGCGTGGGCTCGCTGGTTTGCTACGCGTTGCACATGAGTCACGTTTGCCCGCTGCAATTTGATCTGCTTTTTGAGCGGTTCCTGGACGAGAACCGCCGCGAGGCGCCGGACATCGACATCGATTTCGACCAGCAGCGTCGTGTCGAAGTGATCCAGTACGTCAAGCAGAAGTACGGCACACAGAACGTGGCCCAGATCGGCACTTTCGGCACGCTGGCCGCCCGGGCGGCAATTCGCGACGTGGGCCGGGCGCTGGGAATGTCTATCCCGCGGGTCGATTCGGTGGTGGCCATGGTGCCCGAGGAGCTGGGAATCACCCTGCCGAAAGCCCTGGAAAAGAGCAACGATCTAAGAAAGGCGCACCACACCGACGGCGAAGTCCGCGAATTGTTGGACCTGGCGATGCAGGTCGAGGGACTGGCACGCAACGTGGGCACCCACGCAGCCGCGGTGGTCATCGCCGACCGGCCGCTGACCGACTACGTCCCGTTGCAGCACGTCCAGGGTAAGGAAGAAGTGATCACCCAATGGGCGATGGCCGACGTGGAAAAGGCCGGGCTGTTAAAGATGGACTTCCTCGGCCTGCGAAACTTGACCATCCTCTCGAAGGCGGTCGCGCTGGTCCAGCAGGCCACTGGCAAGCGAGTCGATCCATACCGCTTCCCATTGGACGACCAGCAGACGTTTGAGGTGTTTCGCTGCGGGGAGACCAAGGGCATCTTCCAGTTCGAAAGCGGCGGGATCCGCGAGCTGCTGCAGCGGATGAAGCCGGACCACTTCCACGACATCATCGCCACCAACGCCCTGTACCGCCCCGGACCGCTCGAAGGCGGCATGGTCACCGACTATGTCCAAGTCAAACACGGGCAGAAAAAGGCCGAGTACCCGCATCAGAAAATCAAAGGCATCCTCGAAGAGACCCACGGCGTGATGGTCTACCAGGAACAGGTGATGCGGATTCTCAACCGGCTGGGCGACATCGGGCTGTCCAACGCCTACAGTTGCATCAAGGCGATCGGCAAGAAGAACCTGCCGATGATCGCCAAGTTCCGCGAGCAGTTTATCGATGGTGCCCACGGCAAGGGGATGACGAAGAAGGCGGCCGCAGGACTGTTCGGAATGATCGAGAAGTTCGCCGGCTACGGCTTCAACAAGAGCCACTCGACCGCTTACGCCCTGATCGCTTACATGACGGCCTATCTGAAGGCCCACTACCCGGTCGAGTTCATGGCCGCCCTGCTTTCGAGCGATATCCCGGGTCGTAACTTCAAGAGAAAAGATTCGCTTGTCGAACACCTGGAAGACTGTCGGCGGATGAAGATCAAGGTGGTTCCGCCGGACGTGAACCACTCGGGGGCTGAGTTCACCGTGGCCGACAACAAGATCTGTTTCGGACTCTCGGCCGTCAAGGGTTGTGGGACCGCCGCCGCTGCCGCCGTCGCCAAACAGCGGGACGCCAAGGGAGCTTACCGCAGCCTGTTCGACTTCTGCGAACGGCTCGATCCGGGTACGGTGAACCGGACGGCGGTGGAAAGCCTGATAAAGGCCGGCGCTTTCGACTCGCTCGGCGCAGTCCGCGCCCGGTTGTTCGCCGGGATCGATCGGGCGATGCAGGCCGGCGCCACCGCAGCAGCCGACCGCCGCAGCGGCCAAATGGGGCTGTTTGACAACGACTACGAAGACAATGCGGAAGACGCCGGCGCCGCCAATCTGCCGGACACCCCTGAGTGGGACGACCGCGACCGGGTGAACAAAGAAAAGGAAGTCCTCGGCTTCTACCTGTCGAGCCACCCATTAGCCGAACACGAGGACACGTTGGCTACCTATTGTTCCCATACCTCGGCCCAAGCGACCGAACTGAACCACCGCACCGAGGTAGTCCTCGGCGGAATACTCTCCTCGATCAAGTTCTCGCATACCAAGAACCCCAGGCCGGGCAAGCCCAGCCGCTACGCCACGTTCGACCTGGAAGACACTGCCGGGGTGGTGCGGTGTATCCTTTGGCCCGAGGGGTTTGTCAGCTACGGCCACTTGCTCGAAGCCGACGCCATTCTGGTCGTTCGCGGCGCCGTCGACAAACGTCCCGGCAGTGAGGAAGTCAACTTGATCGTCAGTGAATTGATCCCCCTGGACAACCTGACCACACGCTTCACCCGCGGCGTGATGGTCCGCCTGCTCGAGGAAAACCACGGACAGGAGAAGCTCGAGCAGCTCCATGAGGTCCTTCGCGGCTATCCGGGCAATTGCGAGTTGCAATTGTTGGTCTGCCTGGCCGATCGCCGCCGGGTGTTGTGCAAGTGCGACCAGATGCGAGTAGAGATCAACGCCGAGATGCGCTCCCGGGTGGACGCGTTGCTGGGGCCGGGGAATTTCCGCCTGCTGACCGCGACCCCAAACACGGGGGGGATGGCTTAGTAGCCCGCGCAAAAATAACCTGTACAAGTTTGAGCGAGGGTGGCACGTCCCTGAGCGCAGCGAAGGGCGTGGGCGCCCGGCTCAACACGCCCTTCGTTCCTCAGGGCGTGCCACCCAATTGATCAAGTTATTTCTGCGCGGG
>JAUWHT010000439.1 GCA_030605745.1 Pirellulales bacterium
TCCCATCGATCGCAAGAACCACGGCTCCGGACACTCACGCCGACCCCAAACACCCTTCAACCGCCCGACAGCTTCCTTCTCCCCCGGCACCAACCGCAAGAACCCGGCCAAATCACCCAGCGGTGAGAAATGCGGGCTAAAACCGGAAGAGCCTAAACTAGTTTTGGGCGATGTTGCAGGGGGAGTATCCGGATGAGCGTCACTTACGGCTTGGAAGATCGCAGCCATGCTAACTGTGCCGCACAGCAGCAAATGGCCGGCGCCGGCCTGGCGTGGATGCTGGCCGTTTGGCTGGTCGTGCCATTGACGTTGCGGTTGAGCATCTTGGCGTCGCGGGCGGTCTTCACGCAGCAGGTGTCTACTTCGGAACTGCTGATCTGGATCGTGCTGGGAGGGGTGCAGGACCTGTTTGTTGCTTTCGAGGCGGTCTTGGTGATGGTCTTGCTGGGCAAAGCGTACCATCGGGCACCCCGCGCGGTAACTGTCTCGGCCTGTGCCCTCTTCTTCCTATTTCAGGCTTACGTGTTGTTCGATCACCTGTTGTATCGGGCAATCCATATCCGCATGGACATATCGTATTTCAGTTTCTTCACGGAGGCGGATTCGTTTCTTGATTCGGCGATTGACACGGGGCTGTGGCATTTCCTGGCCGGTCTGGTGGCAATCGCCCTGATCAGCGGTTGTTTGTACCGCAGTTTTCGCCGCCGGCTGCCCCAGATGCGGTTGACCATGCCCGCCGCCCTGGCCATGACACTCGCGGCGGTCGTGGCCATAGGCAGTATGATCTGGCTACCGGCCGATACGACGTATTGCCTGAACAACACGGTCCTCGACGCTCAGTACGCGGTAGTCAAGGAGTTGGTTTGCCCGACCAATCAACCGGAGGTGGACAAGGCCACGCTCGCCTCGGTCCAGCAACTCGTACCGTTCTCCCAGGCAGAGTTGTTCGAGTACACCGACCCCGAGTACCCGCTCTTGAAGGACACAACAGGTTTCACCGGCGAGAAGCAGTGGGAGATTCCGATTGCCCCGGGCGAGCGGCCTCACGTGGTGTTCCTGTTCATGGAATCGTGGGGGGCGGCAGATATCGGAGTGTTGGGCAGCCGGCACGGTGCCAGTCCCCAGTTCGACCGGCTGTCGCAACGTGGCATGCTGTTCACGAATTTTTACGCTTGCGGGGTGCAGACCGCTCGGGCGGCAATCGCCAGCCTGTACGGCATCCCACCCCGGTTCACCAAGCGGGCAGTTCAAGCCCAGGTGCCCGACCTGCCACTGATCGGTATCCCCGACCTGTTCAAGAGACAAGGCTACCGAACGGCCTACTTCCACAACGGTTCACTGGCCTACCAGAACATGGGCCTGTTCTACCGGAATCACGGATACGACCAGGTATGGGACAGGCGCCAACTCCTCAAACGGTTCCCCAAACTCTCGTCGACAAGCTGGGGCCTGGACGACGAGTACCTGATGCCCTGGGTCGCCCAGTGGATCGACCGGCAGAATCGAGCCGGCACGCCTACATTCACGACCATGCTCACGGTGACCCATCACCACCCGTGGGGCAGTCCCGAAGGCTACAAGCCGCCCAAGTTCAATGTGCCTGACCCCGTCTATAAGCGATACCTGGAATCGTTCCACTACGCGGACCATTGCCTGGGGATGTTCGTCGATGAACTCCGCAAGCGCGGGCTGGACAAGAAAACGGTCCTGTTCGTCATGGCCGACACGCCCAATCCGATGGGCCAACACTACAACAACTACATGCTGGTGCATCACTGTTTCGAGGAAAACGTACACATCCCGCTGCTGATCCTGGCGCCAGGTCGGCTGGACCGCGGCGTGGTGATCGACGAGGTGGCCAGCCAGGTAGACCTGCTGCCCACGGTGATGGACATGTTCGCAATGACCGGCCTGAACCACGCCGTCGGCACCTCGCTTGTGCGCAAGGTACCCGACCGGATCGCCTACTTCTCGAATCCCTTCATTCACGGCTACCTCGGGCTGCGGCACAACAGCTACAAGTTCGTCTACACGGTCGACATGAGGTCCTCCTCGCTGTTCGACCTGTCGACCGACCCGATGGAACGCCACAACCTAGCGCACCAACACCCCGAACTGACCGCCCAATATCGCCGCCAGGTATTGGCCCTCTCCCAACTGATGGACGGCCTGTACAACGAAAAACGCCTCGCCCCACCGCGGTAGGCATATTCCGGAAGATTAAGGCCCGCGCAAAAATAACCTGTACAAGTTTGAGCGAGGGTGGCACGTCCCTGAGCGCAGCGAAGGGCGTGGGCGCCCGGCTCAACACGCCCTTCGTTCCTCAGGGCGTGCCACCCAATTGATCAAGTTATTTCTGCGCGGG
>JAUWHT010000128.1 GCA_030605745.1 Pirellulales bacterium
CGCGATCGACAAACGGCAAGACCACCTTCTCCAGCCCACAGGTGAACGCCACGCCCATGAATATGTAGTCTTCCGCCAAGGCACCGCGTCGCAACGAGATGACTCGGCGGGGGGTGATGCCGAACCGCTCTTCGGCCCGGACTGCTTTGGCGCTGAACCGCTCGGTATTGTGGATTCGCACCTGCACCTCGTTGCCGCCGTAGGCCTGGAGTTCCCGGAGCATCGTGAGCAGGTCGAGCCGGGCTTGGACGTACGACTCGGGTACGACCGGGCTGATGAAGGCCTCGACCTGAACCGGACGCTTCAGGTTGAGGTTCTCCAGCAGCCTTCGGGTTTCAGGCGAAAGCGAACTGAGCTTCTCGCTGGTGGCGTCGCAGCGCAGGTCGTGATGATGACAGAAGATGATTGCGCCGGCCGCCAGCACCACCAGCGCCATGGTCCGCACAAAGTAATGGCCGCCCATGATGTACCAGTCTCGTCCCCGGGCCCAGTGCCGCCGCCCGATCAGCACCATGCTCAGGTAGAGCATCACGACCACGATCATCAGGAAGTAAGCGAAGCCGGAGAGGCTGATCACGCCGCGGCCGAAGTCGGCGAACTGTTGGCCGATGCTCCACTGCTTGACCACCCGGGCGAGGCCCGGCGGCATGAAGGCCTCGGCAGTCACCGCGAACACCAACGGAGCATTGAACACAGCCCCAAGGATGAACCCGATCGTCAGATTGTCGGTAAGAAACGAAGCGGTCATGCCGACGGCCAGCATCGCCAGCCCCACCAGCCAGTAGCCCACGTAGGTCCCCAGGAACAGCCCCACGTCGAGCTGGTACTCGCTCAGCCACGCCAGCACGAAGAAATTGCAAACCAGCGAGAACAGCAGCGACACGCTATAGATGGCCACCGCAGCCAGGTACTTGCCCAGCACGATGTCGAAGTCGCCAGCGGGAATAGTCAACAGCAACTCGTCGGTGCCCAGCCGACGCTCTTCGGCCCAAATGCTCATCGTGATTGCCGGGATGAAGATCAGCATGATGAACGGGAACACCTTGCTGAGCTGGTCCAGATTGGCCAGGTTCGAGTTGAAGAACTCGTAGGGCCAAAACGCCGCGAACGAGCTTAACAGCACAAACACGCACACAAACACGTAGCCCGTGGGCGAGGCGAAATAACTAACGAAGTTCCGCGTGAATACTGCACGTAATGCGTTGGTGTTCATGGTGGGGTAGTGGAGAGTGGATAGTGGAGAGTGGATAGTGGATAGTGGATAGTGTGGAAAGTTGTCGGTGGTTAGTGACCATCGTTGGTGCGGCAGTTGTGCTGCCGTACCAGCGGCTTGAGGTTCGGCAGTACAACTGCCAAACCAACTATGACAGTGACCAGTGGCGAGTAGTCAGACGCTCTGACCACTCACCACTATCCACTCGCCACTAACCACTATCCACTAACCACTAACTCGCTCAACCGCCGAAAATGCTCCTGCAGCGGCACGCCGTCGCTGGTCAGCTTGCTGAATGCGCCGTCGTAGACCATTCGGCCTTCGTTGATGAACAATACGCGCGAGGCCATCGCTTCGACCTCCTGCAAGATGTGGGTCGAGAGCAGGATGGTCTTGCTTCGGCCCAGCTTGCGGATGGTCTCGCGGACCTCGTGTATCTGGTTCGGGTCCAAGCCGGCGGTAGGCTCGTCGAGGATCAGCACGTCCGGTTCGTGCAGCAGCACCTGGGCCATCCCTACCCGCTGGCAATAACCTCGTGATAGCTTGCCGATCGGTTTGCCGATCACACTGCCTAAGGCGCACAAATCAACAACCGCGTCGATCCGCTGCCGGGCACGCGCCGGCGAGAGTCCGCGGGCCTTGGCGAAAAATTGCAGCAGGCTTCGCGGGGTCATGTCGGGGTACAGGGGTCCATTTTCCGGCAGGTATCCCAGCACCGCCGACCCGGCCAGGCGATCACTTGACATATTGTGTCCGGCGATCCGCGCCTCGCCGGCCGATGGGGCCAGATAACCGGTCAGCAGCTTCATAGTGGTGCTTTTTCCGGCCCCGTTGGGCCCCAGAAACGCCACCACCTCGCCCTGGTAGACCTCGAATGAGACGTCCAGGATGGCCGCAAAATCGCCAAAATACTTCGAAAGCCCGATCGCCTCGATCATCGGGGCGCGTCGCTGATCGCTCATCGTGAGTCGCTCCGGGGAGTGTGAAACCGGGGATTCGAGGCCGGGCCGACCCCACCTCGGCATGATCGAATTAGTAATTATAGCAAACCCCTTCGCACCACCATAGCCCGGATTATTCATAAGCCATCCCAGTAGCATGTAGCATGGGCATCTTACCTATGTTGCCTATCATTCCCCCGGCAGGGGCCGCTGTGCAACCATTCGACCGCTGATATAATC
>JAUWHT010000175.1 GCA_030605745.1 Pirellulales bacterium
GTCCTGCGCCTCAAGCATCTTGCGATAGTCGTGGTAGATTTTCCAGTTCGCGCTGCCGGCTTTCTCCTTCTGCTTCACCGTTTCTGCGCAACGCGGGAGATAGCAGTCGCTGATAGCCACGATTCGGCCGCCGCGGGGCACATGATCGATGAGTTGCTTCCCGCGTCTGCCAACACCGATAAAGCCGATGCCGATGCGATCGTTGGCCCCCGGCTTGTCCGCGGTAGCCAGCACATTGCGGGGAATAATGTACGGCGCCGCCGCGCCGGCCGACGCCAGTACCGCACCCTTTTGGATAAAACGCCGTCGTGAGAACTTCTTTGAGCTTGCCATTTGCAAACCTCCTTTGATGAACGTTTGAGATTCGTGTTTGTAACGATTATCTGTTGCGCCGCCGCGCCGGGACCGTCCTGTTGTTTGCGCGAGTGCGGGAACCTTACTTCCGTGTCTGCTGGAAGTAGTGCACTCCCTTCTTGTTCGAGGTAATCACGTCCAGCAGGCCGTCGCCGTCGAGGTCGATCACCTGGAACTGCGTGCCCACGCCGCTGTTGTCGTCGATCTGGTGTCTGGACCAAAGCGGCCGTCCGTCCTTGCGGCCCAGTTTGTACCAGCAGAACACCGCCGGCTCCTCGGCGCCCCGATCATGGCCGCAGTGGGCGTACCACCGCTTGCCGGTGACGAAATCCATCAGCCCGTCGCCGTCGATGTCGGCCAGGCATACGGCGTGTGCCTGTGAGAAACTCTTTTCGATCTCGTGGGTCTTGAAGCCCTCGGGCGTCTGCTCGTGCCACCAGATGCCGAACCGATGGGCGCTGCTGCTTAAGACGTCGTTGTCGCCGTCGCCGTCGAAATCGTAGACCACCATGTCGGCACAATGCTCCCCCAGGTTTGCCTTGTGGAAGGTCCACGGCGACTGGGTTTTGTCGGCCGGGGCCTCATACCAGCCTTTGGTGACGACAATGTCGCAACGGCCGTCGCCGTTGATATCGCCGGTGCCCAGGCCGTGGGCGAATTTCTTGCTGCCCGCTCCGCCGGCCGCAGAAATCTCGTGAATCGACCATGGCGCGCAAGGATCCTTTCCAGGCCGGGCGAAGATCATCCGCTGCTGGGAACCGTCGGCGTCTTTGGCATCAGTGCACCATCCGCAGATCAGGCCCTTGCGGCCGTCGCCGCGGAGGTCTGCATACTGCGGGCTTTCGTTGTTGGTCACGCTGACCGCCGGGTGCCGCTTCCAGGCACCGCCGTCGGCGCCGGGATTCTCGTACCAACGCGTCTCTGCGCCCGGAAAACCGACAACGATCAGATCGGTCCGGCCGTCGCGGTTGACGTCGTCGGCAAAACAGCAAAACGCGTCGCTGTAGCCTTTCACCTTGAACGCTTTCGGCTGTTCCTCGATCGCGTGCATCTTCCAGTCGGGGGCCGCGTAGTAGACGCTGCCGGCGGCGATGTCCAACTTTCCGTCGCAGTTGAAATCACCCGCCGCTACCCCTTCGGCGCGAAACACCGGATCGAGCCTGAACTTATTGAACCCCCCATTCGTGCCGCTTTCCGCCCCCAGACAGGCAGCCGCTAGAAACACCACCGCACACAAACCACCAGCAAAACTCTTCATCGCAATACCCTCCAAGCTACCGGTAAGGAGTAAACCCCAACTACTTGTTGCGCCGCCGTGCCGGCGGCGGCTAAACGACTTGCGCCGCGTGGACGCGGCAGCTATTGAGCTTCAGGTTGATATTGCCCCGATTGATTTCAATTTTCCCGGAAAACCGGACTCCCGTTGGTCGTCCTCGTGTCTTTATCAACCTGAAGCTCAATAAACGGTTTGTTCCCCAAACTATACACCATCATACTCAGAAAACCAGCAGCACGCAACAGCCGATCAGCCCAGCCGCTGCCAGATAATAGGCCGTGGGGATCAGTGTTTTTCGGATCAGGGCGCCTTCCTGGCCGAACAGGCCCACGGTGGCCGAGGCGGCCACAACGTTGTGTACGCAGATCATGTTGCCGGCCGCGCCGCCGACCGCTTGCAAGGCCACGATAAACAACGGCGCCAAGGGGGCCAGGTCGATCCGCTGCCCGACGTCGAACTGAAACAGCGAGAATGTCATGTTGCTGATCGTGTTGCTTCCGGCGACGAAGGCCCCGACCGCACCGATCACGGCGGAGAAGGCGGGCCAGGCCGTGCCTGTCATGTCGGCCACCGATTCGGCCAGCTCGGTGGGCATGCCGGCCAGCCCGGCGCTGTTCACGTTCGACTGGATAAAGATCCGCACCATGGGCACGGCAAAGATGATAGCCACGGCCGCACCACACAGGGCACGACCCGACTCGCCAACCGCCGTAGCGAAACTCCGGCAACTCATCCGATGCAGAGGCAGGCAGGCTAGTGCCGCAATCAGAAACGTTGTACCCGGCAACGCCAGAACGTTGATCTTCGCCACCATGCTCGTCTCGGGATTGCCCGTGTCGAGAATGAACCGCTGGAACGTTGTCTGGGCAATAAACTCCCGGATCGGCGGTACCAGTTGGGCGACCACCAGCAGGCACCCGACCAGCAGGTAGGGAGTCCAGGCAATCCACAGCGAGACCGACGGCGGTTTTTCTTCTTCAACCTGCGGCGGCAGGCTGCTCCGCCAGTCGGGC
>JAUWHT010000194.1 GCA_030605745.1 Pirellulales bacterium
CCCGCAACCCAATAGTGTGGTGAACAAGTACTGTACAAGATGCGCGCACGGCGCGCAGAAGTTACAACGATAGACTCTAACCCAATCAAACAACTACTCTACTTAGCCGTTACACCAACCTGCGGAAAATCGGGCTTGCCCAGCGCATTGTTTGGTGGCCAATTCGCTCCCGTGCTAACGCGCTGGGCAAGCCCAGCCGCTACACGAGTTTTCTGACTATGAACACCTTGGTCCCACCATCGGCGTGCAGTCATCTGCTGGAGGAGTTGGATCTGCGGCTTCCCTTCTGGCGGTACTTCGACCTTTACCGCCTCGATGATTACTCGTTCCTGCTGGACAGCGCCAAAGACCCGAAGAAGCTCGGACGCTACTCGTTCATCGGGGGCAATCCTTTCCTGGTGTATCGGGCAAAGCGTCGGCACGGAGCGCCGCCGCAAGCCGGCGCGCAGATCGAGGTCCGGCAGTTGGCAAGCCCGGACGGCAAGCCGCTTGATAAGCCGGTTGTGACGCGCCGGGTTGCCGATCCGCTGGAGGACCTTCGCAAGGTGATGCGTGCATATCGCGTGGACTACGACGAGTACCTCGACCATCCGGTGCCGCTGCTGGCCGGCGCGGTCGGTTACTTCGGCTACGAGGTGGGGTACTTCATCGAGGAGCTGCCCGATCTGGGGGCTGATGATCTCGACCTGCCCGATATCTGTCTGATGTTCGTCGACACGCTACTGGCCCATTGCCACCGGACGGGCAGATCGTACCTGTCGGTCGTCGGGCGCGGCGAAGACGATCGCTCGGCCGGGCGGCAAGCGTCGGCCTTGCGCAACGCTATGCTACGGCGAATCGAGGCCTTCGAGTCCGATCCGCCGCCCGAGTGGACCGGTCCCAAGCCGAGCAGGGCCGCGGATACGCAGATCGAGATCAAGGCGCACTTCGACCGGCCGGGCTACATCCGCGCGGTCGAGTCTGCCAAGCAGCACATCTTCGCCGGCGACATCTTTCAGGTGTGTATGACGCACCGGCTCGAGACACCGCTTCAAGGCGGCAGCCCTCGCGACCTGTACCGCGAGCTGCGCCGAATAAATCCGGCCCCGTTCGCCTGTTACCTGAGTTTTCCGGAAGCCCAAGTGGTCTGCTCCTCGCCCGAGCGTTACCTTTCCGTGGGTCCCGACCGGGTGGCCGAAAGCCGGCCGATCAAGGGCACCCGACGCCGCGGCCAAACGCCCCAGCAAGACCGGCAACTCCGCCAGGACCTGCTCAACTCCGAAAAAGACCGCGCGGAAAACGTGATGATTGTCGACCTGGTCCGCAACGACTTCGGCCGGGTGTGCAAGTTCCACACCGTACACGTGCCCGAGTTGATGCTGGTCGAAGACTACGCCACCGTGTTCCAGCTCGTCTCGACCGTCCGCGGTGAGTTGGAGGACGGCGTCGACGGCCTGGACCTGATCAGGGCCACATTTCCGGGCGGCTCGATGACCGGCGCGCCGAAGATCGAGGCCATGAAGATCATCGACCGGCTCGAGCCGGTCAAGCGAGGGGTCTACTCCGGCGCGATCGGCTACCTGGACTTCTCCGGCCCGCTGGACCTGAACATCGTGATTCGCACGCTCGTGGTAAAGGACGGCCGTTGCTACTACAACGTGGGCGGTGCAATCGTCGCCGACTCCGACCCGCAAGATGAGTACCTCGAAACGCTCAACAAGGCCCGCGCACTGATGATCGCACTGAAAAATCTGAAAGTCATGTCCTAGGGATTCGGGGCTCGGGACTCGGGGTGTTCAGTGCAACCCTAGCCCGCATTTCTCACCGCTGGGTGATTTGGCCGGGTTCTTGCGGTTGGTGCCGGGGGAGAAGGAAGCTGTCGGGCGGTTGAAGGGTGTTTGGGGTCGGCGTGAGTGTCCGGAGCCGTGGTTCTTGCGATCGATGGGACTTAGCAAGGGCTTCAGCCGGGGATTCGGCCAAGTTGGCGCGTACGCCGAACGTGTCGGGGGTCGTGTTCAGGAAGCTTTCCACCCATTTGAGGCGTCACCCGGGCGCCAGTTGCGGAAGCCGACGCTTCAAGTTGGCGTACACCGTGGCGAACAACCGTTGGTAGGGGCAGCTTTCGGCCATCGAAAGCCAAACCCGTCGAACCGTGATGCGAACCGACGCCCCGATTTTCAATAGCTTCAACCGAATCGTATCGCAACGTGCCCGGGCCAACTTCGTGCCCTCCAATCCGAACTGGCGGATCACCTGCAGCAGGGTGTAGGCCACCGACGAGAACCACAGCCGCAGTTGGTTTGCCCGCATGCTGCCGGCACTGGTGCGATCGGCGAACAGATAAAGTTGCTGTTCCTTGATACGGTTCTCCATCTCGCCCCGGGCACAATACTCTTGTTCGTACAGCGTGCGGGCATCGAACTCTTCGCTCGATAACGATGTGACCACGAACCGTGGATTGGCCCCTTTGCGCAGGTGTTCGGCTTTGCCGACCACACGCCGCGTACGGCTCCAGCTTTTGCGGGTCTGATAGGTGAAGTCCTTGAACACACGCGCGGCGTGACCGGTGGCCTCAAACTGCTGCTTCGCTTCGTGCAACTCCTTGCCCAATATCCGCTGCAAACGCTGGTTTTTCGCCAGTCCAAGGATGTAATCGACGTTGTTGGCCTCACACCAGGCCATGATGTTTTCGCGGCAAAAGCCACTGTCGCCGCGAATGACGATTTCCACCTCGGGCCAATGCTGGCGAATGTGTTTCACGATATGGTCCAATTGCTTCACCGACCCGGCTGCCGCGTCGATGTCCGACGGACGCAGTTTGGCGCACAGCAGATGATCACCGCAGAAGATGTACAGCGGCAGGTAGCAGTAGCTCTTGTAGTAGCCATGAAAGAATTTACCCAACTGGTCGCCGTGTATCGGGTCGTCGGTGGCGTCCAAGTCCAGCACGATCCGCTTCGGCGGCTGTCGATGTAGTTGCAGGAACACGGCCACAAACAGCGACTCGATCTGGCCCCCGTCGGCGACGATCTTCTTGTAGCGGCTGTTCTCGTCGGCCCCGCGCGGCGTCAGTTCCAGGCGGTTAAGCGTGTTGCGGCCGGCCAGGGCTTTGCCCCGATCCCGCTCACGCAAACGATCGCTGCCAGTGGGATTCTGCTTGCCCACCAGGGTCGCCAATAGCGGATCATGCCGCAGTTGATCGTGATCGTTGAGGTCTTCGTAGCCCAGGGCCAAGGCGAAAATCCGCTGCCGCAGCAACTCCTCGACCGAATGCTCGATCAGCTCTTCATCGCGATGATCTGTAAAACACCCCGCCAGTTGCCGGAGGATGCCGGTGTGCTGCTCGACCTCCCGCAGCAACAGCCCGCCGGCATCCGAGGTGATCGGGCCCCCATCAAAGCGAGCTACCACTTCCCGCCGACCGAGGGCCTGGAATTCAAACGTCTGCTTGGTACACTGTGTTTGCATCGGGCTGCCTCCTGATTGCGACATAACGTATTGTTGTCAGAACAAGTTATGCCACAGGAGGCAGCCTGGCGCAATATCAGTGGTGAGAATTCCAGG
>JAUWHT010000231.1 GCA_030605745.1 Pirellulales bacterium
GGCGGCGAGGGCCTCCCGGGCAACGATCGCCTTGGAGGTGTCGATCGAGACCGGCACCGCGCTCTGCTCGCACAGTGTGGAGACCACCGGCATCACGCGGCGGAGTTCCTCGTCGGGTTTGACCGGCTCAGAGCCGGGCCGGGTGCTCTGGCCGCCGACGTCCAGCAGATCGGCCCCCTCGGCCGCCAGTTGCAGCCCGTGCTCTACAGCCGCTTCCCGCTCGAAGAACCGCCCGCCGTCGGAGAAACTATCTGGCGTAACGTTGATGATGCCCATCAGCAGCGGGATTTTGCCCACCACAAGCGTTCGCGTGTGGAGCTTCCAACGGTCGGTAGGCACGGGAGGCTCTTTTGTCATGTTCCGAAAGTTGTCCGCAAGTTGGGACGAAGTCCCACCGCTCACCTAGAAGAATTCATGTGTGTGGCGACGGGTCCATCAATGTTTCAGAATGTATGCCAAAGCCGTTTCGGGTGCATGCCGATAAGAACTACTATGAACAAGAAAAAGACGCTCGAAGAAATCATCGATTTGGTGGTGCACGCCCAAGACATCGCACTCGAGGTGGGTATACCAAATATTCTTCAACCAGGATTGGTGAAGGAGATGATCATAGCCAATATTCTCGATCATGACTTGATAACCTCGAAGCGGGGTGCCGATGCATGCGACCCGCACGACCATTCCATCAAGTACGAATACCTAACCTGTTACGAAGGTGGAACGGGGCAATTGGACCGGATGTTCAAATCCCCGCAAGACAAACGTGACGAGTCGCTTCGCCGAATAACACGAAACAAAGCAGTCTTCTTGGCTGTTTTCCTTAAAGCCAAACCACTGACCGTCAAAGTTATCTATGAAATAAGCCCGAGTACAATGCTGGCGGAGGCAGAAAGACAACTGGATAGGAGCCGGAACGTGATCTCACATGTTGGTTTTTCTGAGAAATGGGCTAGCGACAACGGCAAGGTGGTCTACAGCACTGAGCGAATCCTTTAGAACAGCCTTGATTGGAGGTCGTTTTCAACCCGCCTTAGCCTCTTAGAGCAAATTTTGTGCAGTTTCGGATCCTTCTCGAACGCAATAAATCTCCTCCTTAGCTTTGTACAAACCACCAGAGCCGTCCCTGTTCCAGCGAATGGGTCCAAGACTATATCGCCAGGATTACTACTCGCTCGTATGAGGCGCTCCATGAGAGCTTTCGGCTTCTGGATCGTGTTGAGGAGTTCGCGATCGATCAATTCCTTGGATTTGTAGGTTAGCTGTTTGATATCCCCCCAAACATCCCCCGGATTCTTCCCTTTTGGATTGAATTTGGTGTTCCCATACTTTCCGTTCACCACGGATGGCACCCTCTCACACCTCTTCCGGTGTTCGAGTTCAACTAGCTGGGGCACCCTGATATCGTCCAAATTGAAGGTTGTTGCGGGTCCCTTGCTGAAGTACGCGATGATGTCATAGTTGTTTGTATAGTTCTTTCTGCCCTGAGCAAGCCTGCTAGGTTGATACCAGACAATCCGAGAGTTTAACTTGAGGTGCGGCCTGTAATCTATGAAATCTATGCAGTCTGGTTTGCCGAAGAGGTAAAGGTTCCCTCCCTCTCTCAGGAGGCGCGAACAAAGCCTAATCAGTTCGAGGTTGAACTCCTGGATGTGCCTTACCCTATCCCATTTGTTTTCTGTTATTCCGTAAGGACCGTCGCATAGTATCAAATCGATACTTTGCTTGGGCAGTTCGTTCATCAACTTTAGGGAATTGCCCTGGTAAACCTGGTTAAGAAGAAATGGGCCGATCACCTCGGCGGTTTCGCTCGCATTCGACTCTAAGGCAGATGCCATCAAGCCTGATCCTTTCGCGCTCATATATCTTCTCCTTGCTGTCCAGAATATCCAGAGTCCATTGGAGATGTGTAGACGAATTCTAGTTCGGTGCGCCGAGGAATTCAAGACCATGGTATTGGTATTGGACAACGTCAGTCTACCACGGCGTTTCCATCAACGCGACAATCTGCTCGGCCAGGCGGCTGATGGCCTGCTGGTGGGCAGTTGCGACCGACTGGCCGACCTCGGGGATGAGGTTGGCGTGGCCATCGACGTTGGTCAACTCCGTCGGCAGCGGGATCGGTTCGGCGCGGCGTATTACGTTACCCCGGTGGTCGATCCAACTGACCTCGACCGTCAGGTTGACCTGTAGTTCGCGGGGTTCGCCGGTGAGGGCTTGGACCAGGACTCGCTTGTTCTCGCCGATGATCCGGCCGGTAAGGACGCTATCGGCACCAGGGCTGCCCACCACCTTGTACGGCGTCTTCAGTTCGATTTCCTTCTGCACCGCCTCGGTCAGCCGCTCGCCCAGGTTACGGCGGAAACTGGCGGACTCGAAGATGGGAACGTAGACCGTGCGGACATGGGCCGGGTAAAGCGTATGGTTGCCGATCTGGTAGCCGGCACAACCGGCCAGAAAAACCAACACGATTAGCAGGAGCATTCGGGACCACACTTTCCCGAGCCCCGAGCCCCGAACCCCGAGTCCCTGCAAAAGATAGTTATCTTCCTCAACCACGGCAAACCCTCGCTTACAGTTTGAGTTACTACTCTTCCGACGGAAACAGGTCGGTCAGCCACTTGAACCGGTTGGGAGGCACATCTGGCTCGCCACGGATCTGCTCGAGCCGGGCCCGGGCCCGGGCGGCGCACTGGGTCAGCGGGAATTCCTTGATGATGGATTGATAGTAGTATCGGGCGGCGGCGAAGCACAATTTATTGTCGTAGTATTCGGCTACCGCCCAGTCGCGTTCGGCCCTTAGCTCGTGGATGCGATCGCGTGTCTGTGCGACGCGGGCCTGCTCGGAAGTCAACTCGCCGCGGAATTGGGTCGACGTCTGCTCGGCGATCTCGTCCGCCTCGTCCAACGGTGTGCCGTCGTACAGCTTCCCCTGGTACGCCCGAAGCTTGCTTTGAAGCCCTAGCACGTGGGCCTGGGGCTGGTGTTCGCTCTTGGGATAATCCCTCCGCAGGATGTCGTAGTAGAAGGCGGCGTCCTCGTACCGGCCTTTGCGGAAATAGGCGTTCGCCGTGGCCATGATGCTGTCGTCGGCCAGCGGGCCGGTGGGGTCCTTTAGCCGCACGCTCTGATAGGCCTTCATCGCGTTGCCGAAGGTGTCGAACAGCGGTTGGGTCTTGTCGATCAGGTTTGGTGTGATCGGCCAATGGGAATCCTTCTCGTGCAACTGTTCCCAGTACCGGCCGATGGCGAACAGCCGCTTGCAGACGGTGTCCAGGTGTCGCGAGTTGTCGTATTTTTTGAGCAGGTTGTCGTAGCTGTCTTGGGCCTTGGCATACTGGTCGGAGAAGAACCGGCTCTCGGCCAGCAGGAACATGGCATCTTCCTCCAGTGCCGAGTCGGGCCAGCGCCCGGCCGCCGACTTGAATTTGCCGGCCGCCTCTGCGTAGTTCTTTTTGGCGAACAGGGCCTCACCTTCCTTCAGCAAGGTTCGGGCGACTTCTTCGTTCGGTCCGTAGCCGGCTGCTTTCTTCAGGTTCTTGTAGATATTCTCCGGGCCGAGGTCCGACAGCTCAAAGGGCGAATCATCGTCCGACTTGCCCGCCGCAGGGGAAACGGCCGGCGAGGAAGCCACCGGCGGGAGGTCCACCGGCTCGGTGGCCGAGGCCGCAACCACCCCTGAAGGCGCCGTCTGCCGTGGCGCCGTTTGCTGGGGCACCGACGGCTGGCGACCAAGCAACCGATCGAAGAGCCATCCCCCGCCCTCGTCGTCATCGTTGCCGTGGCGAATTGTCGAAATGGCGTTCTCGGGACGGGCTTTCACGCCCGCAGGCACGGGCGGCACGCCGGCACAACCGCCGAGGAGCCCCAGCACGCAGACGAACAACGCCAGGTTCACCACGGAGACACGGAGATCACGGAGTTTAACGTGAATCATAGTAGCTCTATCTTTTTCGTATTCTCCGTG
>JAUWHT010000325.1 GCA_030605745.1 Pirellulales bacterium
ACCGCCGGCACAACATGGCCGGCGGGACGCCGGCGTTACATGCGATGCTAGCACAACAACTAATTATGCACATTCCTACAACCCTGTCAAGCGCCAGAATCGAAAAATTCGCCCCACGAATGCCGCTTATGGATAAGTGGTGGAGTAAACCATTGTAGCCAAACACTTTACGGCGAAATCAGAAAATATCCAGCATGTGTTCACCGCCGTGTTCGGGATTGCCGATCAAACGTTGGTCGATCGGGTCGACGATGAAATCGAGACCTTCCAACGCGATCTGGCCGATTAGCACAGGACAGTCGTCGGGGATTTCGGCAACGTCGGTGGTGAAATCGCGGCCCGCTATAGTCAGCCGCACTGCGGCGCAGATTCTCGTCCCGACGATTCCGCCCACGGTTCGCACCCGCCGGGTGCGGTACGGCCTGAGGCCCAATTGGGCGACCATTCGTTTCGGCAGCGAGAGCATCACCGCGCCGGTGTCAACCAGTGCATCCGACACCTCGACCGAACGAACCTGATCTACCGGCAGCGTTCCGGCTTCGGCCTTAAAGATGTCTTCCAGGTTCTCAATCTTCACAGCAACCTGAACCTTGCCCATCGTTGAAATCTCCATGACGTGGTCCTCCACTTCAGCCCCCACAGCAAGCTGGGAATGGGAGAAAATCTTACCCTACTATTGTATCACAATTGACAAGAACCAGGCAAGTAAGGTGCTTGGCTGTTCGCGTTCTTATAGTCAGCCCTGCTTGCCCAGCTTCCTCAACGCTTCGATTCCCCGCTCGATCACCGAATCCTCCGCTGCGTAGGAGATGCGGAAGTGGGTGTTGTGGTGGCTGAAGATGCAGCCGGGGATGATTAGTAGTTGGTGTTTGGTAATCGCTTTCTCGACAAATTCCATGCCGGTGCCCCAGGGGAACTTAGGATAGACGTAGAACGCGCCGCCGGGGTGGACCAGTTCATAATCGTCGGCCAGGCCGGCAAGCAGCAGGTCGCGCTTGCGGCGGTAGGCAGCGATCTGTGGGCTCATGTCGACGTCCATAGCTACTGCGCCGGCCAATTGGAAGGGGTGCGGGGCGCAAACGAAACTGTATTGTTGGAGCTTGACCATCTCGCGAATGATCGGCGCCGGGCCGTGGGCGAAACCCAGCCGCCAGCCGGGCATCCCGTACGTCTTGCTGAACCCGTCGACTACCAGCGTTTGCGGATTATACTCGGCCGGCGAGACCGAGGGCCCTTCGTAGCAGAAGTCGCGGTAGATCTCGTCGCTTATGAGGACCACATCCCGCTCCAGCGCCAACTTAGCCAGCCCGCGGACCTCTTCCCGCCCGGCCACTACCCCTGTCGGATTGCCCGGGCTGTTGAAGATGATCGCCTTGGTGCGCGGGGTGATCGCGTCGGCTACGCGCTCCAGATCGATGCGGAAGTCGGGATACGTATCAATGTAGACCACCTTGCCGCCGGCCACGCCGGCCAGCGAATCGTACATCACGAAGTACGGATCGAAGACGATTACCTCGTCGCCGGGGTTGATGAGCACCAACAGCGCCAGCATCAGCCCGCCGCTGGTGCCGCAGGTGACAAACACCTGGCGGTCGTCGTGGCCGTATTGCCGGTCGATCTGCGCTTGCAGCTTATCGCGCAGCACGGGCATCCCCTGCGACAGGGCGTAGCCGTTCTTGCGGCTTTGGATCGCATCGACGGCGGCCCGGCGGACTTCTTCCGGCACGTCGAAGTCGGGCTGACCGATCGACAGGTCGATCGGGTCGGTCATCTTCGCACCCAACTCAAACACCCGGCGGATGCCCGAGGCGTCGAAGCATCGCGTACGATCGGCGATCCAGTGTTCGGGCATGGTTTTCCTTGCGCAATGGGATGTTTAGGGCTCGCGCACAAATAACTTGTACGAAGTCCACCAAGAGTGGCACGTCCCTGAGCGCAGCGAAGGGCGTGTTTGGGGCACCTTGCCACGCCCTTCGTTCCTCAGGGCATGCCACCAATTTGTACCATATTCTACCCCGGCGCCGCTTCCCGGTCGAGGACCTCGGACAGATGACGGTCGCTTCGGCTGAGCAGAACCAGCAACAGCGTGAGGGTCATCAGTGCGTCGGGCAACGGTGGATGGCCGTCGGCGTACCAGAAGCGTCCGCTGGGTCCACCGCCGAATCGTGCACCGTGTCGGCACATCGTGGTGGCCATTTCTGAGCGACGGGAATCCGCCAGCACAACTGTCGCGCCGGTTCCGCCGATCGCTTGAGCAACTGCCGGCGAGGTGCCCTCTTCCAGAACGACGACGGCTTGCGGGTCTTCGGCCAACCGGTGGCGGGCCAATAGCAACAGCAATCGCTCGGGCTGCACCCGGCGGCCTTGCTCGTCGAGCACGCGGCAGGTCTCGCCACTGCCGTCGATGCACACAGCGAAATGGGCTTCGTCGGCGCCGGCCTGCTCGCACAGCCGGTCCGTGGTGGTTCGGCGTGGGATGATCCGGCACGCGGTCGGCTCGATCAATTTCTCAAAATACCCGACCAGCGGACCGCAGCGGGTGTCGAGTACCAGCCGCAGCGGCCGCAGCGCGTGATAGTACCCCGCCAAGCCGGCCAGGTAGGGGACCTCGGCCTGGAACCGCCGCAACGAGCCGTACGTCCGCGTGGGACGGTCGACGCCGGTTTGATAAACCTGCTTCAACTGCTCCAGTGGTCCACCCGCCGAGATGGGCCCCGAACTGTCGTCCCAGAACGTCAAGCCGACCGCGTGCGGTTTCTCGCCCGGGTTGCCCACCAGCATACCGCCCGTGCAGCCCAGATGGTCGATGGCAAAGGCCAGGCACGCGCTGGTGGCCGGTCCGATGTCCAGCAGATGGCAACCGGCCCAGCGAAGCCCTTCTGCCACGGCGGCCAACAGTTCGCAGCTCGCCGGCCGGCCGTCCCCGGCCAGCGCCACCACCGGTGGTCGGCTGTGGGAGGCGACTCCGTCGGCGATGTGATGCTGCAATGTCACGCCGAAAGCGGCCGCCATGCCGTGTGCCGCAGCGGGGTCCAGTTCGTTCAGATAGACGCCTTCGGCCCCCTCGTCGAAAAACAACGACTGCGGCCGGCCCCGCAGCCGGGTCTCGACCAGTTGTTCCACCTGCCTGGCCGAGAGCGTGCCCGTGTCGTCCCGATGCAGACACTGCCGGCAGCCCGGGTAGAACCGAGCCAGTCGCCCCAGGTGGACCGCCCGAGAGATCGGGTAGCTCTTGCCCGGACAGCGATATTCGACGGGTTGCTCTGCGTGCTTCGCCACGTCAATCCACCATTGGAGAGAACCAAGGGGAAATACTTTAGGCCGATTGACCCCTTCGCGTCAAGAGGTATACTTCTTCCTTGAACGTGAACAAACACTAACAGAGCCGCGGATATGAGTGCAAACAATTCCACTGCCTCGCTGAACTTTATCCAGAGTATCGTTGCGGAAGACCTGGAGACCGACAAATACGGTGGTCGGGTCCATACCCGGTTTCCGCCCGAGCCGAACGGGTATCTGCATATTGGTCATGCCAAGGCGATTTGCCTGAACTTTGGGTTGGCCGCCGAACACGAGGGCGGGCTGTGCAACCTGCGGTTCGACGATACTAATCCAACCAAGGAAGAAGAGGAATACGTCGAATCGATCAAGCAGGACGTCCGCTGGCTGGGGTTCGATTGGGAGGATCGGCTGTTCTATGCTTCGGACTATTTTGAGCAGATGTATCAGTACGCTGTGCAGTTGATCGAGGCCGGCAAAGCGTACGTTTGTGACCTGAGCGCCGAGGAGACCAGAGAGTACCGCGGCACCTTGACCGAGCCGGGCAAGGATAGCCCGTATCGGGACCGCTCGGCCGAAGAGAACCTTGACCTGTTCGAGCGAATGCGCCGCGGCGAGTTTCCCGACGGCTCGCGCACGTTGCGAGCGAAGATCGACATGGCCTCGCCCAACTTGAACATGCGCGACCCGGTGATGTACCGTGTGCTGCGGGCAACACATCATCGCACGGGCGATAGGTGGTGCATCTACCCCATGTACGACTGGGCCCATGGGCTGGAAGATTCTATCGAAGGGATCACCCATTCGATCTGCACGTTGGAATTCGAGAACCATCGCCCGTTGTACGATTGGTTTTTGGACCAGTTGGGCGTCTACCATCCACAGCAGATCGAGTTCGCTCGGCTGAATCTTACTTACACGGTGATGAGCAAGCGGAAGCTGCTGGAACTGGTCCGAGAGGGTAAAGTCAGTGGCTGGGACGATCCGCGAATGCCTACCATCTGCGGCTTGTGCAGACGCGGCTACACGCCCGAGTCGATCCAAAACTTCTGCGAGCGGATTGGAGTGGCCAAGTTCAACAGCACCATCGACATTGCACTGCTGGAGCACTGTGTCCGGGAAGACCTCAACAAGCGCACACCGCGCGTGATGGGCGTACTGCGGCCGCTTCGGGTGGTAATCGACAACTACCCGGAAGACCAGGTCGAGGAACTGGACGCCGTGAACAACCCGGAAGACTCCGGCATGGGTACGCGAAAGGTTCCATTCTCGCGTGTGCTGTACATCGAGCGAGAGGACTTTCGTGAAGACCCGCCGAAGAAGTTTTTCCGCCTGGCCCCCGGTCGCGAGGTACGGCTACGATACGCGTACTACATCACGTGCGTGGGGATAGTCAAGGACGAGAAAACGGGCCAAGTAGTCGAGTTGCACTGCACCTACGATCCGCAGACGCGCGGTGGCTGGGCTGCGGACGGGCGCAAGGTGAAGTCGACGATCCACTGGGTCTCGGCCGCCCATGCGCTAAGGGCCGAAGTACGGCTCTACGATCACCTGTTCACCAGAGAAGACCCGGAAGATGTAGAAGAAGGTTCCGACTTCAAAACCTGTTTGAACCCGAACTCACTTCAGACGTTGAGTTGCTGCCGCGTTGAGCCTAGCCTGGCAGGTGCAGCACCGGGAAGCCGGTACCAGTTCGAGAGACAGGGCTATTTCTGCGTCGACAGCGATTCCTCCGAGGGAACGCTGGTACTGAATCGGACCGTATCGTTGCGCGATTCCTGGGCCAAGATCGAGAAGGCGCAGGAGAAGAAGAAAGTTTAGCCGCCGGGCTTGCCCGATTTTCCGCAGGTTGTTTTTTCTGCTAAGACGATGGCAGTTGGGAACTGGGCGGCCGGGGCGAAAAAAAGGTTGAAAATCCGATAAATGTTAAAATAGGTAAACTTGCGCTGTGGAG
>JAUWHT010000051.1 GCA_030605745.1 Pirellulales bacterium
TACCAGGCCGTGTCTTGTCCATTACAATGATAGTAGTTGGGACTGGGCGCGTCGCGGTGATGCACCCGCGGGACGTTGTTCCCCGGCTATTGGATCCGCGAGAATCACGTGAATACTGCATTCCGCACCAACAGCGTATAACTGCCGAACCAACAACCCATGCTCCGATACTTGGTCCCCTTTCATCCCAAGCGGGTTCCGCACTTCTTTACCGACGTGCTGGTCGTCGGCAGCGGCTTAGCGGGGCTGCGCTCTGCGCTGGCGGTCGATCCGGAGCTCTCGGTCCTGATCATTACCAAGGACAGCCTTCGGGAGTCCAACAGTGCATATGCCCAGGGCGGCATCGCTGGGGTGCTCACACCGGAGGACTGCTTCGAGGATCACGTGGCCGACACCTTGCAGGCGGGCGGGCCGTTGTGTGATCGCAAGGTCGTCGAGCGGCTTGTGTACGAAGCACCCAAGCGAATTCACGAACTGATCGATTGGGGGGCACGATTCGATCGGGTGGGCGACCGGCTGGCGCTTACTCGCGAAGGGGCACACGGCTGCCGGCGGATCGCACATGCACTGGGCGACGCCACCGGCAAGGAGATCATCCGCGCGGTGATCACACAGGTGAATGTCTCGGCGCATATCGACATCTGGGAAAACACCTTCACCGTTGACTTGCTTACGCTCGATGGGGTCTGCCGCGGGGCACTGGTCTGGAACCGCCAACACGGCAAGACCATGATCTGGGCCAAGCAGACGATCCTTTGCACCGGCGGGGCGGGCCAGCTCTATCGTGAGACGACCAATCCCGATGTGGCCACCGGCGACGGCATGGCAATCGGCTATCGGGCTGGGGCCGAGCTGCGCGACCTGGAATTCATGCAGTTCCATCCCACAGTCCTCTACATCGCCGGCGGCAGCCGAAACCTGATCAGTGAAGCCACCCGCGGCGAAGGGGCCCACCTGGTCGATCGCAACGGACACCGCTTCATGCCCGACTACGATCCACGGGCTGAACTGGCGCCACGCGACGTAGTCAGCAACGCCATCGTCAGCCAGATGGAACTCACCCGGCATCCGAACGTCTACCTCGACCTGACGCATCTGGAGGCGGAGAAGATACGCGAGCGATTTCCGGGCATTGCAGCCATCTGTGCCGAGTTTGACCTGGACATCACGCAAGATCGGATTCCAGTTCGGCCCGGTGCCCACTATATGATGGGCGGTCTGACGGTGGATACGGAGGGCCGCACCACGTTGCCCGGCTTGTGGGCGGCCGGCGAAGTCACCGCCAGCGGATTGCACGGGGCCAACCGGCTGGCCTCCAACAGCCTCTCCGAAGCCCTGGTCTTCGGGGCGCACGCCGGGAAGGAGGCTTCGCAGGCCGCAGCCGGGCAGCACGACAGCTTCTGCGCCCTGATGCTGGAGAGCCCGCGCGTCGAGTCGGTAAGCGAACCGCTGAACCTGGCCGATATACGCAACTCGCTCAAAAGCCTGATGTGGCGGAGCGTCGGCGTCCGCCGCGACGCGGAAGGCCTCAGCGAAGCACTCGAGAACATCAACCGCTGGTGCCGCTACGTGCTGGGACGACAGTTCTGCGACCCGGGCGGCTGGGAGTTGCAAAACATGTTGTGCATCGCCCGGCTGATGATCGAAGCCGCACTCGCACGCCAAGAGACCCGCGGCGCACACGTGCGAACCGACTTCCCCAAAACCGACCACAAGCACCTCAACCGCCACACGACGTTCGTATGCGAGGTTTAGCCGCCGGCATCGTTGTGGTGTGCGACAGGCACGCGGCGTGGATCATCGCGGCGCTGCGCCGGCGCAGTCTCCGCGTGCCGGACGACGTGGCGGTGGTCGGCTGCAACGACCTCGACGTAGGCACGATGATCGAGCCGGAGTTGACCACCATCAATCTGCGGATTGACGAGTTAGCCCGGGCGATGGTCAGGTTACTGTTTACTCTGCTGGATAACGGCTCGGTGCCGGAGGGCCGCCGCGCCGTGGTAATTCAGCCGGAGTTGGTTGTACGGAGTTCGACGTAGTCGTTTACCCAAGTTCTATTTCTAACCGAGAGGAGTATGTAATGTCCAATGTCATGCAAGTTGCGTTGATCGTATTTTGTCTACAGCCGATGGTGTGTATGGCCACAGAGTTCGAAAAGTCGCAGCACGACGCTGCGGGGCGCGATCTGCTGGGTGAGAAGGAACTGGCCGCGCCGGGCGACCCGAGCTTCGAGTCGGTCAGCCGGCATTTTCCTGCGATGAAATTCCCTCGCGAGGCGATCGGTGTGAAGGACGGCCCTAGCGAATTCATTGTGCGACCGGACGGCTCGATCCAGTTTAACGGCATGCAGAACAGGCACGGCTATCTACCGGAGAGTAAAATCGAACATCTCTTCTTCGAGATCGGCGACCCTGCAATTCGACTTGGCAGTGGCGAATGTCCGTGTTCAAAACACCTCCTAGAGGGCTATCTGCCGATCGTGATCGCCGAGTACGAACATAACGGGTTGAAATACGAGCAAACGGCATTTGGCTGGTCGCCGGGAATGAGCCCGGAGACGCCCCTGACGGCATACCTGCGGCTGAGAGTATCCAACCCTGGCGGTGAAAACCGGGCGGAGAGCATCCGTTGCCGGATACAATTGGGGAAGTCGGTGAAAACCGTGGCCACTTGGAAGCTGGAGGTGGGCGCCGAGACTGAGCGAAGCGTGTACATAAAGGCTCCCTCTATAGGAACTGCCACGGGTGCGACCAAGGACTCTTCGACGGAATTCGAGAAATGCTTGGACGAGGCCGTTGCTTTCTGGAAGGGCATCCTGTCGAAGGGGATGGAGATCAACGTGCCCGAGCAACGTGTAGGCGACGCGTATCGCGCCTGGCTGGCGTACAATTTCCTCAATGTCGACAAGCGCGGCAACATCTACGAGCCGCACGACGGAAATGGCTTCTACGAAGAGATTTACGGGTACTCTGCGGCGCTTTACTGCCATGCGCTGGATCTGCTGGGCTACCACGAGGAAGCCCAAACCTACCTGGATTCGCTCGGGACATTCGTGTCGCCGGAAGGGCTGTTCACCAAGAACTACGGCCTTCCGGACACGGGAGCCCTGCTGTTTGCGATGAGCCAGCACTACCAATTGACGGCCGATAAGCCGTGGCTGCGCAAGTCGGCGCCGACGATGATCAAAATGTGCAACTGGATCATCCGCAAGCGAAAACAAGTGATGGCCGAGCAGCAGAAGGATTCGGCGGTGTACGGTCTGATCAAGTTCCGGCCGTACGCCGACCACGAGAAACCAACCTACAGCTACCTGACCGATTGCTATCTCGCACTGGGCATGCAGTCGGCATCTGAGAGCCTTCGTGCGGTGGGGATGGCCAACGAGTCTGCGCGGATCGGTACAGAGAGCAACGCATACCGGCGCGATATCCTCAGGTCCATGCACCGGGCCGTGATCGAGCGTGGCGGGATGAAAATCCTGCCGCTGTTCCCTGAAACGAAGGAGTTGCTCAAATCTGAAACGAAGAAGTGGCTCAAAAAGGTCGACTACACCGCCGCGGACTACTATAGCCTGGTTGCCGGCATGTTGCTGGAGACCGAGTTCCTGTTGCCTTCGGACGAGCCTGCCGGGTGGATCAAGCAGTTGATGGAGCAACGGCGTGGCCTGGTCTTGGGAATGTGCTCGTTCAGTGACGGTGTCGACCACGCTTACACCTACGGCTATTGGTTGGACTGCCTGCACCGGGATGAAGTGAAGCGGGTGCTGTTGGGGTTCTACGGATCCCTGGCATACGGGATGTCGCGGGGCACCTATGCGGCCGTCGGGCTTGCCCGGCGCGCCGGCATTCGAGCGCATTAACCACCACGCAACGCGCCGGGCAAGCCCGATTTTACGCAGGTTGGTGTAACGGCTAAGTAGAGTAGTTGTTTGATTGGGTTAGAGTCTATCGTTGTAACTTCTGCGCGCCGTGCGCGCATCTTGTACAGTACTTGTTCACCACACTATTGGGTTGCGGGCGCAGCCCGCATTATG
>JAUWHT010000427.1 GCA_030605745.1 Pirellulales bacterium
TGCGATCCGGTATTTGTGAAACTACTTGCGAACATCAATCAATACCACCAGAAACGTAACCGAGCATCCTACGAAAGCCGACGACGAAAGGCGAAACCTCCAGACGTAAATCGCAAAAAACACCTAGCGCTGTCATATTAAGACCGGCTGGTGTAAGACCGACGTGGAGTAACACTGGTGGCGGTAGGTCAGGCAGGGCTGGTCAGCTCATCTTGGACCGGCCGCCGTAAGTCCTGCCAAGACGTAAGAAAAACCACTGGCTTTCCGCACGGCAACTGTAAGGCCCGGGGCCAGGTGTCGGCTATCTTTGGGGTTCGGCTGTATCGACTGATGAAACGTAAGTCCCCGGTGCGTATACCGGCAGGGCCGGTCCGAAAAACTTCGGGTCGGTCACGGTAAGACCGTTGAAACGTGCCGCGTTGGGCCGTATACCGGCAGCGTAAGCCCGAGCCCGGTAGACCGGCGGCGGAGTTTTCAGGCGCCATGAGAGGGCGACGAAAATACCACCTGGCGGCTACGTCACCCCGCCCACCCGCTAATAAAGTAATCCTTTACGCCATGGCGACCCACTGTCGGCGTTTTTTTTTGAAACGCTCGGGTCCCGCCAGCGTTGGGGTTTGTAACTTGCCAAGCTTTCCACCCGTTAGTGGCACCACTTGCGGACTACAATCCAGGTCCCAGTCTTCTTCGTTCCCCCAGTTTAACAACACCGGTCGCCCGCCTGTGCCCCCGAATCCCCAAAACCTGTCCAACAATGTAAGCCTTTGTGGCACTTCGACTTACGGCGAAATTCTCGGGTCCCGTTCTGATGTACATCGAGCCGCAAAGTCGAGGTGTGAAGCGAGCTAAGTGCTTTCAAGGCAACCAGTTAAGGAAACCCACTTCCGGCTCGGTGCAGTTAATTGGGGGCCTAAAGGTGGCGAAAAATCGGCACGGTTAACCTAACCCGGCGTACCCGCTTCAGTCATCGCCCCAGTACCTCTCGGTGATGATCTTCTCTTCGGTATAGAAACGGACGATCGCCTTCCCTTGGGTCCTGATATCTGCGAAAAACGAGGCCTTCATTCCACCGAACGGCAGGTGCGCCACCGGCACCGGAATGCCGATGCGAATCATGTGTCACCGTAGGAACTAGGGATTCGGGACTCGGGGCTCGGAGTTCGGGGTGTTCAGTGCAATTCTCCAGCCCCGAGTCCCTTGTTTCCAAAGCATATCACGTTCCTCAAATGCTAGCGTTTACACGAACTTCGTCACGCCCGGAACGGCCACCGGGTAGTTGCCGGTTTCGTCGGGCAGTGTGGGCGGGTCGGCGTCCCAGGCGTAGCTTTCGGGCGACAGGTCCTGCTTTGAGTTGACTATCTCGTCCCACGTGATCATCTGGCCGGTGTAGCCGACCATCCGGCCAAGAATGCCGATCAAGGTGCTTTGGCACATGTAATGGCCGTTGTTGATCGGCTTGCCCGCGCGGATCGAGGCGAACAACTCGTCCTGCTCGATCTGGTGCATCCCCTTGGGGCCTTCGTGCGGCCAGTGCCGTTTGGTTTTGTGGCGCCAGTTGGTTTCGCCTTCGATGCGATGTTTCTGCAAGTTGCAGCGGCCCTTGGTGCCCAGGAGTATCTCCGAGTAGTCGTTGTAGCAACCGGGTTGCTGGCGTGCGAAGGCGTACATCCGCACCCCGCTTGCATATTCGTAGACCACGGCGTGGTGGTCAAAGATGTCGCCCCACTTGGGATCGGTGCGGACCTGCCGGCCGCTGAGTGCCCAGGCGCTGGCCGGCGGCTCGTCCCGCATCGCCCAGGAGCACTTGTCGATGCCGTGCACCTGTTGCTCCACGTTGTGGTCGCCAGAGAGCCAGGTGAAGTAGTACCAGTTGCGGAGTTGGAACTCCATCTCGGTCCACTGTGGCTTACGGCCGCGGTGCCAGGCATAACCGCCGTTGCGGGTTGTCTGCAAGGCAACAATCCGGCCGATGGCCCCGTCGTGCACCCGCTTGATCGTTTCCCGTATGCCCGGGTTGTACCGCCAGCAGAGCCCCGAAACGATGCTGAGGTTTTTCTTTTTGGCTTCCTCACAAGTGGCCAGGATGCTGCGTACTCCGGGTGCGTCGACGGCCACCGGCTTTTCACAGAGGACGTGCTTGCCGGCCTCCACGCACGCCTTCAGGTGCTTCGGGCGGAAGTGGGGAGGCGAGGCCAACAGCACCACGTCCACGCCGCTTTCGATCAACTTCTTGTACCCGTCGAACCCGTCGAAGCAATGGTCGTCGTCAACGGCCACCTGGTCGGACTTCATCTTTTTCAGCCGCGCGCGGCTGCTCTGCAACCGGTCGGCGAAGGCGTCGGCCATGGCCACCAGCTTGGCGCCCCGGTCGGCGTTCAACGCATTAACGGCCGCGCCGCTGCCCCGGCCGCCGCAGCCGACCAGCCCGACTTTTAACGTGCCGTCGCCCGCCGCATGGGCGCTTCGACTAATAGCCAGACTGCCGGCCATTGCCGCAGGGATCATGATGGTTGAAGTCATTAAGAAACCACGACGCGACGCTCGCGCGGTCGCTTGTGACTTATTGTACTTGGGCATAAGGGTTCTCCTTCTCGGGGGACGTGTAGGCCGTAACTCAACTAGACTCTCTATATGCACATTTTCCACTGCCCGAGGACCGGCGTCAATGTGGAAATGCGCAAAAATTGTAAGGTTTTGCGACGAACCGTCCCGTGGTATAATCGACGGAGGTGGCAGGCGCCGGACGTAGAACAATGACCAAAACGAAAACTCCTCGCGTAGCCGTGCTGGTGGATACGTCGACCGGCTGGGGCCGGCGGCTCGTCCGCGGCATCGGCAGTTACGCCCGCAGGCACCGGATGTGGCACGTCTGGATCATGGCCGGGGGGCAAAATCCACAGATCCGGCTGCCGACGGGATGGCGCGGAGAAGGGATCATTGCCCGTGTGGCCAGCCATGCCACCGCCCGGCATGTAGCCAAAGCCAGCGTGCCGATCGTCAACGTCTCGGCTATCAGGCTGGGGGGGGTGGACCTGCCGCGGGTGGCGACCGACCTGCGGGCTGCGGCGCGGCTGGCGGCCGAGCACTTGCTGGACCGCGGGTTTAGTCACTTCGCCTACTGTGGGCCCCAATGGCGGTCTTATGTAGAGGACCACTACCAGGGGTTTGCCGCCGTGCTGGCCGAGGCAGGCCGTGAATGTGCGTTCTACATGCCCAGCCCCGGTGCGGGCATCAGGGCCAGTTGGCACGCCCAGCAGAAAGATATGACTCGCTGGCTGAAGGCACTGCCCAAACCGGTTGGAATCCTGACGTGGGCCACCGAGCGTGCCCAGGAGCTGATCCACGCCTGCCAGGGGGCCGGCCTGCTCGTGCCCCAGCAGGTTTCCGTGCTGGGGGCCGCCGCGGACGAACAGCT
>JAUWHT010000374.1 GCA_030605745.1 Pirellulales bacterium
TAGGACCCGCGCAGAAATAGCTGTACAAATTGGTGGCACGCCCTGAGGAACGAAGGGCGTGGCAAGGTGCCCCAAACACGCCCTTCGCTGCGCTCAGGGACGTGCCACTCTTGGTGGAATTCGTACAAGTTATTTGTGCGCGGGCCCTTAGCCACGGCCGAAGCCTTTCCCGAAACGGCATGACTGCGGCTTCGGTGGACATAAGTCGGTTTCAACAAACGACTTGCGTCATCGAGCATTCCCCCGAACCCGCCTTGATCGACCTGGCACTCCTCCATATAATCCCGCTTACCCGTGATCGTGGGCCTTTCACGTAAAGACTGTTCTCACTTCATCTTGCAACTCGGACCTCAAGCTGGCAGGGGTCCACATGAAGTCATACAGTCGAACTACGGGTTTGTACTATAGAGGGTTTTTTGCCGGGTAGCTTGTAACTTCCTGGCAAGACAGTGAAGCCAGGAGGTTCCAATCGCCCGAGAACCACTGAACCCATGTCCACACATAGAAAACGTTAGGGTCAGGAAAATTGAATTGAAAATCTTCGGGCGGGTGATCAACTTCTGCTGGTTCTGCTTCAAGTGGACCTTGCTGCTGGGTGCGGTTGGGGTCGCGGCGGTTGCACTGTACCTTGACGACCGGGTGGACGAAGAGATTCGTCGCCGGGTAGTAGAACGATTGGCCCGGCATTATGCCGGCTTGAAGGTCACGGTCCGCTCGGCCGAGTTGGTCCGGGGAGAAGGGATCAAGGTTCGCGACCTGTCGATTGTCGAACCTGGTGCGGAGGGACCGCGCGCGGAGTTGCTCTCGATAGACGAGATCCGGCTTGATTGCGGGACCGATTTGCAGGAGTTGATCCGCGGGGAGCTGGAGATCACGCACGTGAGGGTTCGCCAGCCCACGCTGCGAGTGACGCGACGTCCCGACGGGACCTGGAGCGCTATCAAGCTGCTGCCGTTGCCCAAGTTCAGCGACCGCCCGCCGGAGGTTACGATCGAGAACGGGACTATCGAGGTTTTCGACCCGCTGAAAAACCCTTCCAGCACCTTGGTGCTGCGGGACGTGAATCTGAGGTTTGGGACCCCGGACGACTCGTCCTCGACCTCTTGCGCCCGCAAGCTGCAAGGGACATTCGTTGCGGACCATTTGCGGCAGGTGGAAGTGCAAGGCATCGTTGATCCGCAGCGGCAGACGTTCTCGATCGGCGGTTCAATAGAGGGTTTGGATATCTCGCCGGAGCTGCGTGGCGCCCTGCCGGGGCCTCTCTGCGGGAAATTGGTCGTACTGGGAGAGTTGAGGGGGCAAGGAACGCTCAGTTTCCGAGTAAGCTGCGACAACTCGGCGGAGGCGCCGTACCGGTTCGAGCTTTCCGGCCGGCTGAAGCGGGGACGAATGGACGACCCTCGGTTACCCCATCCGCTGACCGACATGCGTGCGACGGTGCGGATGAACAACGAGGGCTTCGCCGTTGACGAATTGGTCGCCCGCAGCGGCCAGGCCACGCTGAGGATGTCGGCCCATCAAGCGGGGTTCGAGCCGGGCAGCAGTCCGCTGGCACTTACGGCGGAGATACGGCAACTGGAGTTGGACCGGCAGTTGTTGGACATCCTGCCCGAGGCGGTCAAGGACCAGTGGTGCAAGTACCGCCCGGCCGGCACCGTCGATGCCGACCTGAAACTCTCCTTCGACGGCAAGGCCTGGCACCCGCGGCTCTCCGTCCGCTGCCTGAACGTCTCGTTTACGCACCACAAGTTCCCCTACCGGCTGGAGCACGGAAAAGGGAGCCTGGAACTGGGCGACGACACGTTGCAGTTGAACTTGACGGCCCACGGCGGCCCTCAGCCGGTGCGCGTGGCCGCCAAGGTGACCGGCTTGAGTTGCGGCCCCACCGGCTGGTTTGAGGCCAGGGGAGACGAGTTGCAGATTGACGAGAAGCTGCTGATTGCGCTTCCGGAGCGGTCCCGGGCAGTGGTCCGCGCGCTGAATCCCCGCGGAACGATCAGTTTTCTTATGCGGATGTTGCGGGATTCGCCGCAGCGGCCGCTGCAAAAACATCTGCTGATCGGCGTGAACCGCTGCTCGATACGGTACGAGAAGTTTCCCTATCCGCTGGGAAATATCCGCGGCACAATCGAGATGCTCGACGACAATTGGACCTTCCGCGACCTGGAGGGCACAAACGACACGGGCCGGGTGACCTGCGAGGGACACCTGTCTCCGACGCCCCAAGGTCAGGAACTGTTCCTCCGGTTTGTCGGCACCGACGTTCCCTTGGAAGAAGAACTCCGCGACGCGCTGCGCCCAAACGTCCAACGGGCGTGGAATCACTTCAGACCGCACGGAGCGGTGGACCTGGTCGCTGAGGTCCGCTACCTGTGCGATCAGAAGCGTCTGAGCGTGGGCGTCCGCGCCGAACCGCAATGCGACAGCACCTCTATCTGCCCGGTATACTTCCCCTATCGCATGGATAAGCTGCGTGGTGTGCTGGTCTATCGCGACGGGCACGTTGAGTTAGAGCGTCTGAAGGCAGAGCACGGACCGGTCAAGATGGCGGCAGCCGGCCAGTGCAATTTTCTGCCCGATGGAAGCTGGAATTTCCAGTTCCGAGGGCTTTCTGTCGATCGACTCCGCTTGGACCGCGAATTGGTCCAGGCGCTACCGGGTCGGCTGAAAAAGATGATCTCGGAGTTGAAACCCACCGGCTCGTTGGACCTCCGCGGATCGTTCGGCCTGGAAGGCGGCGCCCGGCCGGGCGATCCGGTCCGCTCGCAATGGGACCTGGCGATTGGCTTTCAACAGGGCAGCATCGATTGCGGCATCAAGCTGGAGAACCTACACGGCAGCGTGACCCTGGCCGGCGGATTCGACGGCCGGCATTTCCACTCTCAGGGCGAACTGGCCATCGACTCGCTGACCTACAAGGACTACCAGTTCACGCAGGTCACCGGCCCAGTGTGGATCGACGACCAACAGGTGTTGTTGGGTTCTTGGGTTGCTCGGCGACAAAACGGTCGTTCCCCAGGCCGTGCTTCCAGTCCGCAGCGGCAACCGCGGCAACAACCACGGCCGCTTTGCGGCAAGTTTTGCGGGGGGACCGTCTTCGGCGACGGCTGGATCGCGCTGGGGCCGGTGCCGAAATACGGATTGCACGCCACCTTGTCGCAGGCCGAGCTGAGCCACTGCGCCAAGGAAGTAATGGCCGGGCAGCAGAACCTCCGCGGAAAGATCACCGCCACGCTCGATTTGCGGGGCGCCGGCCGAAGCGTCCATGCGCTGGAGGGCCGCGGTAATATCCGGCTCCGCGAGGCCGACGTCTATGAACTGCCCCTGATGATCGCCTTGTTGAAGATACTCAGCATCCGCGAGCCCGACCGAAACGCCTTTACCGAAAGCGACGCCGACTTCCGCATCCAGGGCAACCACATCTACTTCGATCGGCTCAACTTCACCGGCGATGCGATCAGTCTGGAAGGTCGAGGTGAGATGGATTTTCAGTCCGCGATCCGCTTGACCTTCCGCGCCAGGCTGGGACGCGACCGATTGCAGTTGCCGGTGTTGCGCGAGCTGCTGGGCGAGGCCAGCGAGCAGATCATGCTGATCCGCGTCGGTGGGACCTTGCAGAACCCGGTTACCCGAAAAGAGGCCTTCCCCGGCGTCAACCAGGCGCTGCAACAGCTACAAAACGACCTGCAAGGGGAAATGCCTAACCAGCGCAAGACCATCAGGTAGCATAAAGCCGCGACCGGTGGTCGCGCCTCCTGTTGGTGGCAGTTGCTCTCGCCGATAGCCGGGGGACAACGTCCCGCGGGAGCGGCCCGGCACGCGTTGCGTGCCGGCTATTGTCAAACAGTCAGTTCTTACCTAAAATATCGCGTCCATCGCCCACCACCCAGTGGTACTAAAGCTATGCGTTTCACCAAGATGCACGGGGCGGGCAACGATTACGTCTACGTCAATTGCTTCGAAGAGCCGCTACCCGACAATCCGCCAGAACTGGCCCGACAGGTCTCCGACCGGCACTTCGGCATCGGCGCCGACGGGCTGATCCTAATCTGTCGGAGCCGCTCGGCCGACGCACGAATGCGAGTATTCAACGCCGACGGTTCCGAGGCCGAAATGTGCGGAAACGGCATCCGATGCGCGGCCAAGTACCTGTACGACCACGAACTAAGCGACAAGAAGACCCTGAAGATCGAAACCGGCGCCGGTGTATTGAGCGTCGAGTTGGAAGTGGTCGGCGGCCGGGTACGCAGGGTACGCGCCGATATGGGCCGGCCGATCCTTGATCCGCAGAATATCCCCACCACCCTGCCAGGCAACCCGCTGCTCGACGGCAATCCTGTGGTCGATGTCGATTTGCCGCTGGACGACCGGAAACTCCAGGTCACGTGCGTCTCGATGGGCAATCCTCACTGCGTCACGTTCGTCGAAGAGTTGACCGATCATTGGGTGCTCGATATCGGCCCCAAGATCGAGACCGACGTGCATTTCCCACGCCGCGTCAACGCCGAGTTCGTCGAGGTGATCTCGCCGGCGGAGGTCCGCGTTCGGGTGTGGGAGCGGGGCTCCGGCCAGACGTTGGCCTGCGGCACCGGCGCGTGTGCCGTCTGCGTGGCCGGCGCGCTGGCCGGGCGAACCACACGAAATATCCTTGCCCATCTGCCGGGTGGCGACCTGGAACTCCACTGGGCTGACGATGACCACGTCTACATGACCGGGGAAGCGGTGGAAGTGTTCTCCGGAGAGTGGGGAATTGCAAATTGAGAATTGCAAATTGAAAATTGGAAATTGGAAATTGGTGAACAAGCTGGGGGGATTGCTGGGGTCGGCCACGATTCGCTCTTGGATGGGCACGCTGGACTACAAAGCGGCGTTTTACGATCAGACGGTGGATCCGGCATTTCCGGGCTGTCGAGGGCAGAAGATTTACATCTCCTGGCATGAATACATGTTATTCCCGACTTACTTGCGCGGTCACTGCAACATAGCGATGCTGATTTCCCGGCACCGCGACGCGGAGATACTTTCGTATGCGGCGTATCACCTGGGGTTCGACTTTGTGCGCGGCTCGACCAACCGCGGCGGGGTGGCGGCGATTCGCGAGCTGCTGCGCAAGAGCCGAAAGATGCACCTGACGATCACGCCCGACGGACCCCGCGGACCGCGGCGGCGGTTGACCCCGGGCTCGATCTTCCTGGCCTCCAGGCTGGGGCTGCCGCTGGTGGCCATGGGTTTCGCCTACGACCGCCCCTGGCGGCTGAACAGTTGGGACCGGTTTGCCATCCCGCGCCCCTTCTCCCGCGCTCGCTGCGTGATCAGTCCTGAAATCTACATTCCGGCGGTGCTGGATCGCAACGGCCTTGAGCACTTCCGCCGTAAGATCGAGCAATTGATGAATCGGCTGACCGAGGAGGCCGAGGCCTGGGCCGAGTCGGGTAGTCGAAAGGCGGGCCAGTTTATCCTCCGACGCCGATATGCCGGGCCGCTTTCGCACACAGCGTCGAACAAACCACATACGTGTTTAGCCGCCGGGCTTGCCCGGCGCGTTGGCCCAGGAGTGAACTTCCAGTTGGGGCAGCAGTTCAACTGCTGCCCCAACTGGGGATTGAACAACGCGCCGGGCAAGCCCGGCGGCTAAACGGAGGTTTGGTTTTCCATGCCAATTCGCGATCTGTTCACCGAAGACGAAGACCCGGCCGGAAAGCGAGTCCTTTCGGTCTGGGAACTGACCGCCCGGATCAAGGACCTGCTGGAGGAGTCATTTCCGACGGTCTGGGTGTCTGGCGAGATATCGAATCTCGCCCGGCCGCGCTCGGGACATTGTTACCTGACGCTGAAGGACGACCGGGCCCAACTCCGGGCGGCCATCTGGCGCAGCACCGCCGGCCGGCTGCGATTCGACCTGCACGACGGACTGGAAGTGATCTGCCGGGGACGTGTCGAGGTGTACGCCCCGCGGGGAAGCTACCAGTTGATCGTCGAGCAGATCGAGCCAAAGGGGATCGGGGCGTTGGAGTTGGCCCTGCGGCAACTCCGCGAGAAGCTCGCCCGGGAAGGGCTCTTCGAGCCGCAGCGTAAGCGGCCATTGCCGAGGTTCGTCCGCCGGATCGCGGTGGTGACCAGCCCCACTGGAGCGGCAATCCACGACTTCCTCCAGGTCCTCGGCCGGCGTTGGCGCGGGGCCGACGTGCTGATCGTGCCGGTGCGTGTGCAGGGCGAAGGGGCCGCCGAAGAAATCGCCGCCGCCATCGGGCGGGTCAACCGCCTGAGCCAGCCCTACGATTGCCTGGTGGTTACCCGGGGCGGCGGCAGCCTGGAAGACCTTTGGGCGTTCAATGAAGAAGTGGTAGTTCGCGCGATCTTCGCCTCGCGGATTCCTGTGGTCTCGGCCGTTGGCCACGAGATCGACGTGACGCTCTCGGACCTGGTGGCCGACGTTCGGACGCTGACGCCCAGCGAGGCGGCCGAACTGGTGGCGCCGGCCGCCGACGAACTGGTTGCCGGGCTGCGACAGTACCAAAAGCGGTTGCTGGCGGCGCTGCGTGGGCGTGCGGCGTTGGCCCGGTCGCGGCTGGACGGCCTGGCGCGGCACCACGTGTTTCGCCGACCGTATCAGCGGCTGCACGAGATGACCCGACGCCTGGACGAGTTGGAGAGCCGCTGTGGCCGGGCGGTCCGCAGCCGGGCAAGACTCGCCCGAGAACAGGCCGACGCGGTGGCCGCACGGCTGGAATCGCTCAGCCCACTGGCCGTCCTGGGGCGGGGTTACAGCCTAACGCAACGCACCAAAGACGGCCAGGTGATTCGCGATGCCGCGGAGTTGACCCCCGGCGAGCAAATCACCACCCGCCTGGCCCGCGGGCAAACCATCAGCCGCGTGGAGCAGATCCAGCAGTAGCCGCTTGCGGCTTGGTGGTCCTTGACCGTTTGTCCAGGATCTCATATTATTAGGACCCGTGGAGAAATAAGCTGTACAAATTGGTGGCACGCCCTGAGGAACGAAGGGCGTGGCAAGGTGCCCCAAACACGCCCTTCGCTGCGCTCAGGGACGTGCCACTCTTGGTG
>JAUWHT010000301.1 GCA_030605745.1 Pirellulales bacterium
TAGGACCCGCGCAGAAATAGCTGTACAAATTGGTGGCACGCCCTGAGGAACGAAGGGCGTGGCAAGGTGCCCCAAACACGCCCTTCGCTGCGCTCAGGGACGTGCCACTCTTGGTGGAATTCGTACAAGTTATTTGTGCGCAGGCCCTACTGTTTCCTTGTTCCGACGAAGTAGCAGGACTTGCTATGGCAATCGAAGACCTAACAATCATTGGGGAGTCGATCAACGATTCGGTCCCCTCGACGAAGAAGCTGTTCGACGCCGGCGACGTCGCCGGGCTGCTTGAGTTGGCTCGCTTCCAAGATCAGCGGGACGCGGGCTACATCGACCTGAACGTCGGCGCCCGGTCGCCTGAGTTCATGGCCGAAATGGTCAGCAAAGTCCAGACCGTAACAGCCAAGCCGCTGTCGATCGACACGCCCGATCCGGATATCGCCAAAGCGGGCCTGGAGGCCTACGATCCGGATCGCGCCGGCGGGCAGAAACCGCTGCTGAACTCGGTCACGTTGCTGCGGGCCGGAATGCTCGACCTCTACCGGCTCCAGCCCTTCAAGCCGATCCTACTGGTCTCCGAGCAGGTCGTCGACGGCCGGTCAAAACCCTGCCACACCGCCGAGGAAACCTACCAGGCGGCAAAGCAACTGGTCAAAACCTTTCGCGATAGCAACCCCGACGTGACCAACGACGACTGCGTCATCGATCCGGGCATCGCGCCGATCGGCAGCGATTCGCAGGGGAACATCCACCGGCTAATCGCGGCCATGGAGTTGATCCACAACGACGATTACTTCGCCGGCATGCACGCCTCAGTGGGCCTGAGCAACTTCACCGTAATGCTGCCATCGAAGCGTGCCGATGGCTCGCCGGTCAAAGGCCCACTGGAAAGCGCCTTTCTGACCAAGGCCATGCCGCTCGGGCTCGACATGGTCATCGGCTCAGTGAAGCGGAAGTACCAACTGCTCCAGCCCGACCACCCGGCCATGGTTTGCCTGGAAGAGTGCCTAAAGCTCGACGGCTTCGACGTGCTGATGCGCGTGAGAGAGTTTTACTCATAGGTTCATCCGGCTTCGGCGGGAATTACCTCTGTGTGCTCGACCGAGGACTGGGCATACAGCAACACCGCCTGAATGTCCTCGCGGGTCAATTCCGGATAGCCCTCAAGCAGTGACTCCCATGTCTCGCCGCTGGCCAACTGCTCGAGAACCACTGCGACGGGGATGCGGGTTCCGTTGATAACCGGCGTGCCGCCACAACGGCGCGGGTCGATTTCGATTCGCTCAGCCATTTGTGCACTAACCCTTCTTCTTGCCGCTTCGAGGGCTCTTGGTCTTCGACCTGCTGACCGGCACGAGTTTAGTAATGTGTCGTGGATCGCAGAGCACCATGTCCTCGGGAACGTCACCGTTGGCCAGATCGACGGCGATCGCAATGGTGGCCTGGGTTACCAAAGCCATCTCAGGATGGCGGACTTCATAGCTCGAGCCGTCCGACAGGTGGATTCGGAACGGTTTGAAGGGTCTTCGTTGCAGTTGCTCGGTAATGTTGGAAGGTCTCATGGCAGTCTGTACATATTTCCCATTGGGTGCCAACCACGATAGTAACAAACCCAAGCTCATTTTAGCAAGCCCGAAAGCGGTGTCAACCGCAGAGAAAAGGCCGCTAAACGTGTTTGATCGGCGATGCACCGAGTCGTTTAGCGTCCGACGGCACGTCGGCGGCACGTCGGCCTTGACGTTGCCGGCCTTCTGTAATCGCGGCGAACCGCTTAAAATAGTTGGCCTTCTTAACCAGGGAGGAAAGCCTGCCGTGCACGAAACCATCGAAAAACTTACGTCCGGCGGGCCGGTTGTGACCGACGGGGCGTGGGGAACGCAATTCCAGCGGCAAGGGCTGCCGGTCGGGGCATGCCCCGATGCCTGGAACCTCGATCAGCCCGAAAAGGTCGAACAGGTCGCCCGGGCATACGTCGAGGCCGGAAGCCAGGTCGTGCTAACCAACACCTTCGGGGCCAACCGCTTCGTGCTCGCCCGGCATAACCTGGCGGACAAGGTTGCCGAAATCAACCGGGCGGGCGTCGAGATATCAAAGAGGGCCGCCGCCGATTGGGCGCTGGTGTTCGCCTCGATCGGGCCCAGCGGTGTGATGTTGATCACCGGCGAGGTCGGCGAAGACGAGCTTCAGGCCGCCTTCGCTGTGCAAGCCGAAGCCATGGCCGAAGCCGGGGCCGACGCGATCGTCGTCGAGACCATGTCCGATCCGGCCGAAGCCAAGCTGGCCGTCGCCGCCGCTCGCCGGACCGGGCTGCCAGTGGTCGCCTGTATGACGTTCGACTCCGGGCCGAACAAGGACCGCACCATGATGGGCACCACGCCGGAACAGGCTGCCGAGCAGTTGACCGAAGCCGGGGCGGATGTGATCGGCGCGAACTGCGGCCAGGGCATCGCCGGCTTTCTCGATATCTGCCGCCGGCTCCGTGCCGCCACCGATCGCCCCATCTGGATCAAGGCCAACGCCGGGCTGCCCAAGGTAGTCGACGGCCGAACCGTCTACGCCCAGACCCCGCAGCAGTTTGCCGACTATGTCCCACAACTGATCGAGGCCGGAGCCAGATTCATCGGCGGCTGCTGCGGCACGACACCTGAGTTCATTAAGGCGATCCGGGAGAGACTGCTGTGATGAGGCACATGGACCAATGAATTCGCGTGAACGGGTGTTGTGTGCGGTGGACCATCGGCAGCCTGACCGTGTGCCGATCGACTTCGGCGGGACGCGCCAGTCGGGCATCCATGCATCGACCTATCACCGGCTGAAACAGCGGCTGGGGATCGACACGCCCACCCGGGTTTTCGACGTGTACCAGATGCTGGCCGAAATCGAGCGGCCGGTTATCGAGCGGTTCGGCGGCGACGTGATCGGTCTGAACAAGCCGATTGTGACTTTCGGCTTCCGCAACCGGGACTGGAAGCCGTGGGCGCTTTTCGACGGCACGCCGGTGGAAGTGCCGGGCGGGTTCAAGCCCGAGGCCGAGCCCAACGGCGACCTGCTGCTTCGCAATCCGGACGGGAGCCCGATGGCGCGGATGCCGAAAGGCGGCTTCTACTTCGATCGCCTGGACAAGTACCCCGGCGCGGCCCATGCCGACGTGGACACGCTTCAGCCGCCGATGCTTTCGGCCGAAGAGTGCGATCATCTGCACGCCCAGGCCGAGGCGTACTACCAGAACACCGACCTTGCGGTGATCGCGGCGATGGGACCGCCGTACGAGTTGTTTTTCGGGCTGGGCACGGGCGATTTCCCGTCGTGGATGATCACTCTGGCCACCGAGCCCGACTACGTGCACGCCCTTTATGAAAAGCTGACCGAGGCCTGGCTTGAGAACCTGCGGCGGTTCCATGCGGCGGTGGGCGAGCGGGTGCATATCTTCCAGTTCAACGACGACCTGGGCACGCAAGACGCCCCGTTCCTCTCCGTGGCGATGTTCCGCGAGTTGATCATGCCATACTACAAGCGCGGGCTGGATTGGGTGCACGAGAACACGCGGATGAAGGTCTTCATGCACAACGACGGGGCGATCTTTGACCTGATCCCATCGTTGATCGAAATGGGCGTCGACATCCTGAATCCGATTCAGACCACCGCTAAGGGGATGGACCCGGCCAGGTTGAAGGCCGAGTTCGGCGAGAAGCTCACATTCTGGGGCGCCGCGTGCGACTGCCAGGATACGCTGGCCTTCGGCACGCCGGACGAGGTGGCTGCGGAAGTGGAGCAGAACATCCGCATCCTGGCCCCCGGCGGCGGCTATGTGCTGGCCTCGGTGCACAACATTCAGGCGAACGTCCCGCCGGAGAACGTGATCGCACTGTTCGATACGGCACTGTCTGCTGTGGTTTACGTGTGAATATGTAGGCGCGGTGTTTAGTTTTCACCGTTTAGCCGCCGGGCTTGCCCGGCGCGTTGTTGTGTTGGGATGGTAGTTTAACTACCATCCCAGCAAGGGCCTCGAACGCCAACACGCCGGGCAAGCCCGGCGGCTAAACGACTGGTGGCTGACATTACCCCGCGGCAACCGGCTCGCGTTTGCTGGCTGGGGTGGGGATCCTTGGCCGGGTCGGTGCGGGATGCAGCGGCGTGGCGTAGTGGCAGAGTTTGGCGGCTGGGTTGTCGGTCACCGCTGTGTTGCGCTCGTAGAAGGTTGGTGGTTCGTAGGTCCAGCCGGCGGCGACTCGTTTTTCTTCCTGGCGGATTTTCCGCAGCACCCATCGCCCGCCAATCTCGCCGAAGAAGCGCGACTTGAGGCCGAATTCGCGATAGAGTTCTTTCAACAATGCCGACATCTTGGCGTAAAGCGCCGGGTTGTTGCGATAATAGAGCTTCGCCGCGCCGACCACGGCGGAGAAGGCAGTTGGCAGTTCTCGGGCTTCCCAGGCGAAACGGCGCCGGACGGCAGCGTTGGGATGGTTCTTGTACCGCCTCCAGCCGGCCAGCGTGGTCCGGGTAATTCGCACGACGCTGGGCCCGTTTCGCTGGAAATCGTGATTGAACGCCCGAATCATGAAATCGGCTGACTGCTCGTCGTTGATATGCGGATGCCGATAGTTAAGAATCCCCTGCCCATGAATGTCGCCCAGGTCGTACTCGCTCTCGTCCTTCATCAGGCCCTTGGCCGAGAGTTCGGCGTGCAGCGGGGTGCCGGGAATGGGCGTGTAGAGCATGAACTGGTGGAAGTCGGTGTCGTGCAGCGCGGCGTACCGGATGGCCTCGTCGATGTTGTCCGGCGTGTGGTTCTCCAAGGCGATGATTGTCGAGCCCAGCACGCGGATGCCGTGCGACTGCAACTCGCGGACCAACTCGAAGGTATCGACGCCGTCGAGCTTGGAGTATTGGCTGTCTTGGCCTTCGATGCCCATCCAGACCCAGGAGATACCCAGCCTGATAAGTTGGTCGATTGTGTAGGAGCGGATCACGTTGGCCGAACTGAAGACGTAAATCGCCCAGGCCTTATTGTGCTCTTCCATCAGTTCCAGCAGCCGCAGCGCCCGGCGGCGGTGCAGCAGGAAGTTTTCGTCCATCACGAAGAACGACCGGACCTGCATCTCACGTTCGAGCTGGCACATGATGTGGAACAGTTCGTCGCCGGACTCGTAAAAATGGATGCACTTCCCCTTGCCGCCGAACATGGCCGAGGTGGAGCAGAAATTGCACCCCATCGGGCAACCGACCGAGGGGATCAGCGTGGCCGCAACGTCGCCGGGTTTATCCTTGACGGTAACGCCCAGGTTGCGGGTGCCGATGCCGGAAAGGATCGACGGATGGCGAATCGGCCGGTCCTCGTCCTCGCCCAGGAACCGGCGGAACCACCGCACACCTTCACCTTTCACACAGTAGTCGGCGTCGATCTGCTCCTTAAGATCAGGGATGTTGGCGATATGACCGCCCACAACAATCTTTGCATGTGGCTGATACCGGCGTACCAACTCGCACATCTTCTTCACCTTCAGCAGGTTCGGGGTGATCGACGAAATGCCAACGATGTCGTACCGATTGTTGCGGATCTCCTCGACGAACCGCTCCAGCACCGGAAAGTCCAGCAGTGTGCAGGGCGCCTCGATGTTCGACTGGATCAGCATCAGCCCCCAACTGCGGTGGAACATCCGCAGCGAGAACGGCCCCTGGGTGCGGGTGACCTGGTTGTGATAGAGTTCCATCGGGTTGAGCGCCCGCGAGCCGTACTCATCGTCCTGGGCGTACGGCCCGAATACGCTGCTGAGCAAGACCTTCATGATTGGTGATCTCCTGAAAAAACGCAATAAGGCGTTTAGCCGCCGCGTCCACGCGGCGCGATTCCCCAGCGTGGACGCCGAGGCTAAACAAACTAAAACACGACCACAATTATAAGAGATGTCGCCCCGAATCATACCCGAATCGTGTATTAGTTGTGTAACAGGTTCGTAATAGTTCTGCATCTACCGGTGTCTTGACGGCGGTGTTGTGTATTTGCTAATATGCTCGAATGCAAACGTGCCGGGCAAGCCCGGCGGCTAAACGGCTGACAGCCGAAAGGTTCGCCATGTCTCTACGCCGTTCTCTTAGGCTGCCGATCACGCTGGCGATCGTGATGATCGTGCTGCTGGTGGTGCTGATCATCGGCTGGGTGTTGATGTCGGTGTTTAGTGCGGTGGACGATCCGCGTTCAGCGGGCTGGTATTGGGTGATGTTGTCGGTCGGTACAACGTTCATGGTGCTGTTGCTCCTGGGCGTGGTCTTGTACCTGGTGCTGTCGATCAAGGCCATCAACCTCAGCCGCCGGCAATCGAACTTCATCGACAGCGTGACCCACGAGTTGAAATCACCCATCGCCTCGATGAAGCTCTACTTGCAGACCCTCAACCTCCGCCAGGTGAGCCAGCACGAGCAGACCGACTTCTACCGGTTCATGCTCGAAGACGTCGAGCGGCTGGACCACCTGATTAACCAGATGCTCGACGCCGGGCGGTTGGAGTCGGGCCACGTGGACGCCGAGGCGGAAGACATGGACCTGGGGGAACTGCTCCGCGAATGTGCCCAAGCGGTCTGCCTCCGTTACCGTGTGCCCGCCGACACTGTCCGACTGGACCTCGAGGAGTGCAACCTATGGGCGCGGCGGGTGGACCTGGACATGATCTTTCGCAACCTGCTGGATAACGCGGTAAAATACGCCGGCAACCCGCCTCTGGTCGAGGTCACCCTGCGCGGCCTGTCCGACGGCGGCCTGATCGCGCGGATCGGCGATAACGGCCGGGGGATCCCGCCCAAGCTGCGGCGGAAGATATTCGGCCGCTTCGTCCGATTGGGAATGGAACTTAAGCGTGAGAAGCCCGGCACCGGCCTGGGACTCTACATCGCGCGGACTGTGATCCGACGGCTCCACGGCCGAATCCGGGTGCGCGATCGCGAACCAAGCCCGGGGACCGTCTTTGAGGTGCAACTACCTTGCGCTCCGACCCAGAAACCGGGAGCAGAAATTGATAATTGCAAATTGAAAATTGCAAATTGGCCGAAGAACTAACCAATGGATTGCACAAGATGCTGACCAAGGAGCACATCCTGGTGGTCGAAGATGAGGAACACCTGGCCACCGGAATCAAGTATAATCTGGTCGCCGAAGGCTACCGCGTGACCACCGTCGGCGACGGGCCCTCGGCGTTGAAGATTATCGAAGAGAACCCGCAGAGCATCGACCTGGTGATCCTGGACCTGATGCTGCCGGGGATGAGCGGGTACACCGTGTGCGAAGCCTTGCGGGCCGCCAGCAGAGACCTGCCCGTGCTGATCCTCAGCGCCCGCACCCTGGCCGAGGACCGTACCCGCGGGTTCGACGTCGGCGCCAATCAATACCTCACCAAGCCGTTCGATCTGGACGAGTTCCTCAGCCGGGTGAAGAACCTGCTGGCGCTGTGCAGCGGGCGTGCAGGGCACGCATCGAGCAAAGCCGGCCCCGTCACCTCGTTCGAGTTCGCGGAGAACAAAATCAATTTCGAGACCTTCGAGGTGACTACCGGCGGCCAGCCGGTGCGGATGACCCAACTGGAGATGACCTTGCTGCGGTACTTCGTGGAAAACGAGGGCCGGGTGATCCCCCGCCACGAGCTGTTACAGAACGTGTGGGGGCTCCCTGGTACGGTACAGACGCGGGCCCCGGACCAGTTCATCCGCCGCTTGCGGAAGACCTTCGAGGTTGATCCGGCCCAGCCACGACATTTCCTGACAATTCGCGACGCTGGTTACCGTTTCGTCGCCGAGCCGGACAACCCATAAAGCCGCGACCGCTGGTCGCGCAAATGTGCGCCATAAAGCCGCGACCGCTGGTCGCGCAAATGTGCGGAGCGGCCCGAAGGGACGAGAGATAGTCGCCCAGAGCGTCAGCCTGTAATAATAGCCGGGACACAACGCGTCGCGGGAATGCACCCGTGGGGCGTTGCGCGGGCGGCTATTGCAACTACAAGAATGCAGCATAAGCTGCTCCCGGCCGGCGCAGAAAAATACCGAAGCGGACGGTACACTGAGGTTGGCGCTCCGGTAAACCGGATTGAGTAGCTCTTGGAGCCAGAGTCCTGACGCCCCAGGTCGTGACCTCTACCCTGGAATTTGGACCGGTACTCGGCCGCTTCGGCAATATGAACTATGTCATACAATTCCCGGAAGTCAAGAAAGTGTAGGGTGGGTGCTTGCACCCACGTGTCCGGAGGACCGCGAGTTCACGTGGGTGCAAGCACCCACCCTACGCCTGGGAGAAGATTCCTATGAACGGACGCCAGCGGCTGCTCGCCATGTTCGACGGTCGGCCGGTCGATTGCCTGCCGCTTATGCCCATTACGATGATGTTTGCCGCCGATCAGGTGGGTGTGAAGTACGGCAAGTACGTGACCGACTATCGGCTGCTGGTCGAGGGGCAGATTGTCACGGCTGAGAAGTTCGATTTCGATTATGTCTCGTGCATTTCCGACCCTACCCGGGAAGCGGCCGATTGCGGGGCGGCCATCCGATACTTCGACGACCAGCCGCCGGCGGTGGACGAGACCCGGGCGCTATTGGCCGACAAGAGCCTGCTCGGCCGGCTTAAGGTCCCCGATCCGCTCGGTGGCGGGCGGATGCACGACCGGGTCAACGCCGCGGCGCTGTTAAAGCAGCGCGTCGGGCAGAAGAAGCTGATCGAGGGCTGGATCGAAGGCCCCTGCGCCGAAGCGGCCGATCTGCGGGGAATCAACACCCTGATGACCGACTTCTTCGACGATCCGGCCTTTGTGCGCGACCTGTTCGACTTCATCCTGGAGATGGAGTTGCGGTTCGCCCGAGCGCAAGTCGACGCCGGCATCGACATCATGGGCGTCGGCGACGCCGCCGCCTCACTGGTCGGACCACAAATCTACGAACAGTTTATCCTGCCTTACGAACAGAAGATGGTCGACGCCTTGCACAAGCTGGGGGCCAAGGTGCGGTTGCACATCTGCGGCAACATCGGCCGGATTCTGGGGGGTATCGGTTCCTTGGGCTGCGACATGGTGGACATCGACTGGATGGTTCCGCTGGCGCAGTGCCGCCGGGAGATGGGGCCGCAGCAGGTCCTGGCCGGCAACATCGACCCGGTGACCGTGCTGCGCAACGGCACGCCCGAATCGATCACCCGGGCGATCGCCGAGTGTCACCGCCAGTCTGGCACGCGATACATCGTGGCTGCCGGTTGCGAGGTCACCCGCGATACGCCGGAGGAAAACCTTTTGGCCCTGCGCGACTACGCCCGAAATGCACCAGTCTGATGAGGGATATTGCAAATTGCAAATTGAGAATTGCCTGACTCTAACCTTTTCTATGTGTGGACAATTGAACAGCAAACCGGGCTCGCCTTGAACACCGACATTCGCCATCCTTCCTCTGTTATCACGGAGGAGGGACGAGAATGGACGCTCAACGAC